>JAOUEA010000236.1 GCA_029858935.1 Actinomycetota bacterium | reverse complement strand
CTCGTGGGCCGAGCGCTGGCCGGAACCCCGGTCTGATCGGATGCCGGGCGACGGATGGACGGCGGCGGCGGCCCTCGACGACCTGCCGATCGGAAAGGGCGTGCGAGTGACCGTGGGCAACGACATCGTCCTGCTCGTGCGATCCGACGAGCGCGTCTTCGCGATCGGGAACCGCTGCACCCATCAGGGTGCCCCACTCGATCGCGGGCCGGTCAAGGTCTCGGGGTCGCTGGCGACCGTCACATGTCCAGCCCACGGGAGTGTCTTTGGCCTCGATGACGGCCGGGTCCTTCGAGGCCCAGCGACCCATGCCGTCGAGGGCTTCGACACAAGGGTCGTCGACGCAACGGTCGAGGTTCGACCGAGGACCTGACCGCCGGTCGCGATCGCGGGTCGCGCGGGCCCGCGCTCTCGCGCGGGCGGTCGACGGTAGCATCGACCGATGTCGTCGGCCCTACGCCACATCGCGCTCGTGATCGTCGCCGCGGTGCTGACCTGGTCGCTGCCCGCCAGCCTGTCCGCCCCTGCGGCCGCGGCCGGGACCTGGATGCCACCTGCCTACCTCATGTGGCGCACGGGTGGCCTGCCGCACGGACTCACGCCCAAGCTCGACGCGTTGCAGGGCACCGAGCACGTCGTGGTGGTGGCCGGCGACACGCTGTGGATGAAACGGTCGGTCCGTGCCGACGGCAGGATCGTCGACCGCGCCCAAGGGCGATACAGGATCCCGATCGAGGTCATGGCGACGTCCCGCCGCGACCTCGCGCCCTTCCTGCCGGGGGCGTGGCGCGACACGGTCGTGAAGGCGATGGGGCGAGGGCGAGGGGTGCTCGGGGAATCGAGCGCCGGGCTCCGCACCCTGAGGGTCGGCGATCGCATGGTCTTCCCGGGCGGCAGGGTCACGGTCGGCGCGATCGTGCCGGACGAGGTGGTGGCGTGGAGCGAAGTGTTCGTCTCACGCGAGAAGGGTCGCGACCTCGGCGTGAAGCACGATCGTTTCGCGCTGTTGCAGATGCGCAAGCACCCGACCGAGGCCGAGCTCGCGAGACGCATCGCGGCGCTCCTCGGACCGGGCTATCCACCACGGGTTCGCCGACCGGGCCACGCGCAGTTCCGGCGATATGGCGACGCGGTGTGGCCCCCGGTGCTCATGAAGCGTGGGTTCGGGGAGTTCCGCGCCTACCCCGATCCGAAGCGTCCTGGCTATCTGCGCATGCAGCCGTCGTTCCCCCGGCAGCGTCTCGCCACCCGCCGCGTCCCGCTGCTCGGCCGATTCACGTGTCACGAGCGCGTCTTCCCTGCCCTGATCGGCGCGATGCGGGAACTGCAGGCCAGAGGCGCTTCAGCCGCGATCCGCAACTTCGCAGGCTGCTACAACGCGCGCATGGTGCTGCGCCGGCCGACGAACGCGATCTCCCACCACACGTGGGGAGCCGCGGTCGACATCAACTCCCTCACGAACCCCTACGGTGCGCCGCCGCACCAGCCACGCGTGCTCGTGGAGGTGATGCGGCGACACGGGTTCACGTGGGGCGGGCGCTGGACGGTGCCCGATGCGATGCACTTCGAATTCGTGGGCGTGCCCGGCTTGCCCTGAGCCCTCCGCGGCCCGCCGGGCCCCTAACCCTCCGTCGCGGCGTCAGCGATAGAAAGCACCTCGTCGATGATCTCGAACCCTTCGGCGAGCTGTTCCTCGGTGATGCACAGCGGGGGGTTCGTCATGATGGCGTTGAACCGCACCATGGTGAACAAGCCACGTTCGAGCAGAGCCCGATTCACCTCGGCCATCGTGTCGTTCAGCATGTTGAAGGGACTGAGCGGTTCCATCGTGTCGCGGCTCTTCACCAACTCGAGGATGCCGAACAGGCCGATGTTGCGGGTGAGGCCGACGCTCGGGTGCTTCGCGGCCAGCTCCTGATGATGACGGCTCATCATCTCCCCCAGGCGCTTCGAGTTTCCGACGAGATCGTCCTCCTCCAACACGTCGATCGCCGCGAGCGCCGCTGCGCACGACATGGGATGCGAGTTGTACGTCAGCCCACCCCAGAACACGTGCTCGTCGAAGTGCGCAGCGATCTCTGGGGAGATCGCGAGCGCGCCCAGCGGCAGGTACGACGACGTGAGGCCCTTCGCCGTCGACATCAAGTCGGGGACGACCTCGAAGTGGTTCACCGAGAACCACTCACCCGTGCGGCCGAATCCGGCCATCACTTCGTCGGCGATCATCACGATGCCGAACTCCGTGCACAGATCGCGGACACCCTGAAGGTAGCCATCGGGCGGGATCAAGATGCCGTTCGTGCCGACCACCGGTTCGATGATGAATGCCGCGATCGTCTCCGGCCCCTCGAGCTCGATCGTCTCTCGCAGCAGGGCGAGCGCAGTCTCCGCGTCGTCGGACCCGCGCTGCGTCCCGTGGTACGGGTCGAGCACGTGCACGACGCCGGGCATCGGCGGGTTCTCGTTCGCCCAGCGTCGCGGGTCACCGGTGAGGTTGATCGTGGCGTAGGTCGCTCCGTGGTAGCTGCGGTAGCGGGCCAGCACCTTCTGCCGGCCGGTGTACGCCTTGGCGATGCGGATCGCGTTCTCATTGCACTCCGCGCCACCCAGTGTGAAGAACGTCTTCTCGAGGTCGCCCGGCCAGAGCGTCGCGAGCTTCTCGCCGAGCAACGCCCGCGTCTCGTAGGCCATGAAGGGCGAGATGTAGGGAAGCGTCTCAGCCTGGCGCGCGATCGCGTCCAGCACGCGCTTGTCGCCATGGCCGATGTTCACACCCATCAACTGCGAGTTGAAGTCGAGGAACCTCCGCCCGTCGACGGTCGTAAAGTGCACGCCTTGGGCGCTCGCCACTGCCATCGGCGAGGTCTTCGACTGGGCCTGCCAGTCGAAGAGCGTGTAGCGCTTCGAACGCTCGATGATCTGCTGGGCATCGAGCTGCATGCGGACCTCAGACATCGCGCACATCCCCTCCTGACGGCATCTCGTACGACGATGTTGGCACACGAGAGCGACGGCGGCGTCGACAGATACCGGGACATGGGTACAGGGAACGCGCCCATGCCGGTCGATACCTTCCCCGATGCCTACCAACGACGCCGAACGCGAGGATGGCTTCACGTTGATCGAACTGATGGTCGTGGTGCTGATCATCGGCATCCTGATCGCGATCGCCCTGCCCACCTTCCTCGGTGCGAGGGAGCGATCGCAGGACCGCGCGGCCCAATCCGACCTGCGGAACTCGATCGCCGCAGCGAAGGTGATCTACGCGGATACGATCGACTACAGCGCCATCACGATCGCCGAGATGTCGGCGGTGGAGCCGGCGCT
>JAOUEA010000235.1 GCA_029858935.1 Actinomycetota bacterium | reverse complement strand
GTCGTGAAGGGGCGGAACCGCGACACCGCCTGGTTCTCGATGCTGGATGACGAGTGGCCGTCGCGCCGCCGGGCGATGGAGCGATGGCTTGCGTCCGAGCCGGGTGAGGCATCGCTCGCCGACCTGCTGGCGGACGCCGTCGACGAGCGGTAGCGGTACGCGTCCACGGCGTCGCCTCCTCGGCGCTGCTTCCGTATCGTGAAGGCCGTGACCGTCGTGAGCTTGGTGAACGTGGAGAAGTCCTATGGCTCCTGGCCCGTGCTGCAGGGGGCCGATCTCGAGGTGCCCGACACCGCCCGCATCGGCATCGTCGGCCCCAACGGCGCCGGGAAGTCGACCCTGCTCCGCATCCTCAAGGGTGACGAGACGCCGAGCGGCGGCGAGGTCGTGCGGCGCAAGGATCTGTCGATCGCCGTCCTCGAGCAGCATGTCGACGGCGATGCGCGCACGGCCGAACAAACGGTGATGGACGCGCGTCCCGGCGTGGCGGCGCTCGATGCCGAGATGCGTGACGTGGAGGCCGAGCTCGGGCGTCCCGAGGTCGTCGCCGACCTGGCCCGTATGGATCGCGTGCTCACACGGCAACAGCGGTTGCTCGAGCGATGGGTCGATGTCGGCGGGGCGGGATCGGCGGGCGAGGCGCGGGCGGCGCTCTTGTCGCTCGGGCTCGACCAAGGCGACCTCCTTCTCCCGACCACGGCGCTCTCGGGTGGACAGCGCAAGCTGGTCGGCCTGGCCGCCTGCTTGATCAGCCAGCCCGACCTGCTGCTGCTCGACGAGCCGGAGACCCATCTCGATGCCGACCGTCGAGCACGACTGGAGTCCATCGTCGCGGAGTTCCCCGGCGCGGTCGTGATCGTCTCGCACGACCGCTACCTGCTCGACGAGACGATCGATCGCGTCGCCGAGCTCGAGCGCGGCCGGATCACGATGTGGCCGGGGAACTACTCGGCCTACGCCGTCGCGAAGGAGATCGCCCTCAAGCGGCAGCAGCAGCTCTACGTCACCCAGCAGAAGGAGATCGCCCGCCTCGAGGAGGCGATCCGCCGGTTCGAGCAGTGGGCCCGCATCGTCGTGAACGAACGCCACATCAAGCAGGCCCGCAACAAACAGCGTCAGATCGATCGCATGGACAAGATCGACAAGCCGGTGTTCGAGCGACGCAAGATCGCCCTCGAGATGCGGGCGTCGGAACGAAGCGGGACGAAGGTCGTGGAGCTCCGTGACGTCACCGTGGCCTTCGCAGGCGAGCCCGTCCTGCTCGGCTGCGACCTGGAGATCTTCCGAGGCGAGCGCGTCGGCATGATCGGCGCCAACGGCGCGGGCAAGTCGGTGCTCGGAACGGTGCTCGCCGGGCTCCGCGAGCCCGACGAGGGAACGCGGTGGATCGGTCCGTCGGTGCGGCTGGGCTACCTCGCGCAGGGTCATGAGACCGAACGGCCCGACCGCACGCCGATCGAGTTCGTGCGCGACATGAAGCCGATGTACGAGGAAGACGCCGTCGCACTGCTCGGGCGGTTCCTGTTCCGCTACGACCAGATGAGGCAGCCGGTGGGCACGCTCTCAGGCGGAGAGCGCACCAGGCTGCAGCTCTGCCTGCTGATGCTGTCGGGTGCGAACTTCCTGCTGCTCGACGAGCCCACGAACCATCTCGACATCGATTCGATGGAGGTGCTCGAGTCGGCGCTCGAGTCCTACGACGGCACCGTGATCGTGATCAGTCACGACCGTTATCTGCTCGACCGGATCCCCGACCGCATCGTGGAGGTGCGCGACGGCCGGGCCTTCTCGTCACCGGGCGGATACGACGACTGGCTGGAAGCGCGGGGAAGGGTTCCCGCGTGAGCGGCCGGCTGGCCGCCATCGAGCGAAGCGTCGTCGAGTGCAGGGCGTGTCCCCGCCTGGTCGAGTGGCGCGAACGTGCCGCGACGGAGAAGGTCGCGCGGTTCGCGAACGAGACCTACTGGGGTCGCCCGGTGCCCGGGTTCGGCGACGACGATGCCGGGGTGTTGGTGGTAGGGCTCGCCCCCGCGGCCCATGGAGGCAATCGCACCGGCCGGATCTTCACTGGTGATCGGTCGGGCGACTTCCTCTACGCCTCGATGCATCGGGTCGGCCTAGCCAACCAGCCGACCAGCGTGTCGGCCGACGACGGGCTCGGGCTGAGCGGAGCGTACGTGACCGCGGTGAACAGGTGCGCGCCTCCCGCCAACAAGCCGACGCCCGCCGAGCGTGAACGATGCTTGCCGTTCCTGGTTCAGGAGATCGAGGCCCTCCCACGGGTGCGGGTCGTCGTCGCGCTCGGGTCCTATGGCTGGGACGGCGTGCTCAGGGCGCTCGCGGCGGCGGGGCACACGGCACGGCCCAAGCCTCGGTTCGGCCACGGCGTCGAGGCCCCGGTCGGTCCGTACACGGTGCTCGGGTGCTTCCATCCTTCGCAACAGAACACCTTCACCGGGAAGCTCACGATGCCGATGATGGATGCGGTGATGGCGCGCGCCGTGTCGCTCGCTCGGTCCGTTCCGTAGGGCCCGGCCGACCGGACCCGCGCGCCCGATATCGAGCCCGAGATCGAGGAGGTGCGAACGTGTCTCGTGCCATGCTGACATCGGTGGCGTGCCTGGTCGTGCTCACGGCATCGATCGGTTCGGCGTCCGGTGGATCGACCCGCCCGACGCCACCGGGAGTCGACGGGCGGACCTGCGGGATCACCGGCACTTCGGGCGACGATGTGCTGGTCGGCACGTCGGCCGGAGAGTCGATCTGTGGTCTGGGAGGGAACGATAGGATTCGTGGCCGCGGCGGCAACGACGCGATCTTCGGGGGCCCGGGCGACGACGACCTGAACGGCGGCGGGGGCAACGACTACCTGGTGGGTGGACCCGGCGACGATCTGCTCTTCGGCAAGGCTGCGCACGACATCATCAAGGGTGGCGGTGGCTCCGACCTCGGCATCGGCGGTGTCGGCAACGACTATCTGTACGGCGGTCCCGACGCCGACGAGTTGATGTACGGCTGGACCGGGAGGGACTACGTAAGCGGCGGAGGCGGGGCCGATCGGTGCCTGGCCGTGCTCGACGGCGACGGTGAGGACACGGTGCTGGGCGGAACCGGCTACGACACGTACGCGGCCGATCCGGGCGACACGCGTCGGTCGGTGGAGCGTCGTCGGGTCTGCGTCGGCGAGTAGCCACCAGGGAGCTTCGGGGAACACCGCGGCACCCGTTTCGTTCCTTGCTCCCCGGGGGGATAGCGGGAGCCGGGCGTATCCTCGACCGCATGGGTCGCCACCATGGGTTCTTCTCCGTGACTCCCGTCGACGAAGGTCAGCGCCCGGTCGACCGGGCCACCGTG
>JAOUEA010000234.1 GCA_029858935.1 Actinomycetota bacterium | reverse complement strand
GACGATGGCGGCGCAGCTGTCCAGGTAGCGATGCGACGCCTCGAGCCCGAGGAACCCGACCAGACGACGCACGACCTCGACCGGGTGCTCCACGAGCGCCTCGAGCCGAACATCGATCACGGCGTCGGGGCGCCGGGCCTTGATCGCCGCGTTCGTGGCGCACAGGCCGAAGAACCGGTCGACGTTGGCTTGGAGCGTTCCACCGCGTCGGTGCATCGACGTGATCGTGTCGAACGGATCGCGGATGACGTGCACCATGCGCAGGTCGACCTCGACGAGTCGTTCGAGGCGGTCCAGCAGCTCGGGATGCGCGCGCAATCGCTTCGTCGAGCCCCCTCCGCGCTTGTCGCCGATCACGAGCAGCTCGTCGAACCGGCCGTGCGCCTGGCCCGGCACGGAGTACTCGTACCCGGTCCAGGTTCGTCCCGAGTCGCTGAACTCCCGGTCGCGTCGCAGGATCATGGAATAGAGAAGGTCTCGCCCGACCAGTCCGGTCTGCACGTAGCGCAGGGCATCGAGCTCGTGCGAGATCACCGCGTCGGCGTGGGCGCCCACGATGCTGCCGACGAGGCTGTGCCCGCTCCTGGGGTAGCCGATGAACAAGCAGTAGCAGCGAACGCCGTCGAACGTCGACCGATCGGCACGAACGAACGCGGCCCTGGCGATCCGCGCCGCCATGACCGAATAATCGCGCACCGGCTTCGTCAGCCTCGAGGGGATGCGGCGGGTGGGACTCACGGCCGGGTTCCTCCCGATGTGTCTACCACGTGTACCCGATGCGCTCGGCCACGGGCCCGGCGATCTCGGCGATGGTGTCGAGCTGCGCGGGACTGAGCTCGGAGCGGAACGACCGGTTGCGATCGTCTACACGAAACGCGGCGCACGACCGCTCGAAGGCATGCGTCAGTGGCAGTCCGACCGATCGACCGAGGTCCGCGACGATGCCCCACGGGTCGGCGACGAGTTCCTCGTATCGGACGTCGACGATGCGCCCGGCATCGATGGCGTCGCGGTCGGTGAGCGCGCGCGTCACGTCGCCGGCCCACAGCCGCGCTGCGAGTTCGGTCTGGTCCTTGCCCATTCGTGCCCACGCTCGGGGCGTGACGTTCCCCTCGCACCACACGGTCGTCTCCGGCCAGAACGCGACCTTCAAGAGCGATGCGACGGTGGCCCTCGGGTCGCGCACCACGTTGACGAAGACCGCATCCGGCAGGAGCGCGTTCACGTACCGGATCCGGCGCACGTTGCGCGTGGCCTTGTTCACGAACCGAGGCTTCCGCTGGAAGCGCATGATGGCGCCGATGCGCTCGGACGCCACGTTCGTGGCCCGGGTACTGACGTCATGCTCGTTCAACGGCTCGTCGGCAGGAAGACCGTCGAGGCGGTTCAGCGCGTTCCAGAACGGGTAGCCCTCCGAGGGGATCGGGATGATCCTGCTCTCGAGCCTCTTCGAGGCGGCGGGCGGGTAGGCGTTGGAGAGCATCGCCAGGGCGGGGATCGAGGGCCACCGGTCCGTGAGATTGGAGAACCATGCCAGGTCGGGATGACAGCACATCATGCGGTAGAGCAAGGTCGTTCCCGACCGGCCGCATCCCACGATGATGATCGGTCCGGTCACGGCCGGGCGACCCTCGATCGCTCGGTCCACCGCCGCGGGCCGAGCCTGCCGGCGATCGCATCACCGATCGCCTGTAGGTTCAGCCGCAGGTGGGTCCAGGCGATCGTCGGACGAACCACGAGCCATGCGACCGGCTTCAGCACCCCTGCCACGAGGGCCCAGCCGACCGCCTGCAGGTAGAGGCGCTCCCGGCCGAGCACGACAAGGCGGTTGCGCAGCGCGTAGTAGCGGCGGAGCGACGGCTCGCCCAGTCGCACATCGGGGGTGTCGCGCGGCGGTGGTCCACTCAGCTCGGCCACGACGGACGCCTCGAGATCGCCATCGGCGTAGAGCGTGTAGCCAGCCTTCCGCAGGCGTAGGCCCAGCTCGAGCTCCTCGAAGCCGAAGAACAGCCGAGCGTCGAACAGCCCCACGCGTCGCAACGGGCCGACCCGATAGCAGGGGAGGCGGTTGCCGTGCAGATGGTCGACCCGCGACATGCCGCGGCCGCTCACGGGGATCAGCTGACCGGTCCATCGGTCGAGCCGAGCGCCGCGCAGACCGACGCCCGCGGTGCGAGGATCGTCCGCGAGCATGCGATCGGCGCCGGCGATGGACCGTTCCACGAGGTCGGGCGACGGCAAGGGATCGTCGTCGTCGAGGAAGACGATCCAGTCGCCGTCGTCGGCCCGCCGCATGATCTGGTCTGCACCCAACGACCGCCCTCCCGCCGGTCCGAGGTTCTCCGACGAGGCCATGTAGGTGGTCGGGCCAAGGGCGCTGCGGTACTGCCCGACGATCGACGCCGATCGTTCATCGTCGTCGTTGTCCACGACCACGAGCTCGTCGAACGCGACGGACTGGGCCGTGATCGCCGACAGCGATCGTTCGAGATCGGCGGGACGCCTGAACGTCACCAGGACACCGAACGTCCGATGGACCGGCCCGCTCACCTTCGCAGCCGTCGTGTCGCCCAGCGGACCCGCCACCGAGCACGCCGCAGCAGGCCGGCACTCGACCGTGCCGAGGCCGCGTTCGCATGGGGGAAAGCCTGCGAGGGGACGTCGAGCCCGAGGAACGGACACAGCACGTCCCACCCGTCTCCACGCGTGATGTCCATCACGAGGAGGTCGTTCGGTCGATCGGAGAAGTGCTCGAGCACCTCGCGGTTGTGCCGCCGGTACCGCTCGAGGTACAGATCCTCGTGTCCGATCGGGGAGCCGAGCCCCGCCCCGTAGATCCACTCGCGCATCGGGGTGCTCCTGGGGCCGAAATGCCCGACGACGCTCCGCAGCCATTCCTCGTCGGGCCGCACCGTCATGACGAACTTGCTGCCCGGTGCCTCCCGGTCCATCTCCCGGAACAGCATCGCCCACGGATTGTCCTGGAAGGCGTCGAACTTCGGCAGCAGCTCGAGGGCGGTGGCCATCGCCATCTCGGTGTTCATGCCTGTGCGGTGCACGCCGTTCGGGCCGGTCACCCGATACCCGAGCACCCGGAGCGCGGCTCCCAGCGACGTGGTGCCCGTCTTGTGGAAGCCGATCCCGAAGACCTTGGGTTCCATGGCGAGCGGCACGCTACCAGCCAGTCATCGGGTATCGGTGGGGCCGTTCGTCGGACGCGCGACGCCGAGCGACCCGTAGAGGTTCTCCCACCGGTCCACGACGTCGTCGATCTCGAACCGCTCGAGCATCAGCTCGCGACCCGCGCGGCCCATCGCCGCGCGATCGCCGCCCGATCGGTGCATGACCGAGGCCAT
>JAOUEA010000233.1 GCA_029858935.1 Actinomycetota bacterium | reverse complement strand
ATGCTCGGCTGGGCGGCAGGGAGCCGGCTTAGGAAACGCGCACACGGCACGCCCCTGCGCCGGGTCGACGCGATCGGCGGCGCGGTGATCTCGGCCGTCGCCCTCGTCCTCGCGATCTGGTTCGTGGCGCTGAACTTCGCCGAGGGTCCGTTCCCTGCCGTGTCCCGAGGGCTCCGCGACTCCGAGATCGTGCGCACGCTCGATTCGACCCTTCCACCCCCTCCCTCGCTCGTCGGCGAGGCCAGGAGGCTGCTCTCCTTGCTCGGGTTCCCCGACGTGTTCGTGGGCCTCCCGGACGAGCCGGCTGCGCCGGTCCAGGCGCCCGACAGCGCGGAGGCCGCGGCCGCCACGCGATCTGCCGAGCACTCGACGGTGGAGGTGTCTGGAAGCGGGTGCAACCGCGGGTTCGTGAACCAAGGCAGCGGGTTCGTGGTCGACGACGACCTCGTGATCACGAACGCGCACGTCGTCGCGGGCACCCGCGAGCAATCGCTGCAGTTCGACGGCACGCAGGTGCCCGCTCATGTCGTCGCCTTCGATCCCGACCTCGATATCGCGGTCCTTCGGGCGCGCCATCTGGGATTGGCACCCTTGCCGCTGCTCGAGGGTGAGGCGAAACGTGGCGACGTGGGCGCCGTGCTCGGCTATCCCGGAGGTGGCCACCTCTTGGCCGAGGCGGCCGCGGTCCGCGCCGTGATCGAACCCGTCGGGCGGAACATCTACGGCGACGGCCAGGTGCAGCGGCGCATCTACGAGGTACAGGCGACGATCCGCAGCGGCAACAGCGGCGGTCCGTTCGTGCTCGCGAGCGGCCGGGTCGCAGGCCTCGTCTTCGCGAGCTCGGTCGCCGACGACGGCGTCGGCTACGCGATCGTTTCGAGCGAGTTCCAACCCCTCCTCGCCCACCCGGCAGCGTTGACGGCGGAGGTCGACACGGGTTCCTGCGCCGGGTGATCCCGGCTCACTCGACGTCGATCTCGAAACCCGAGGTTCGCAGCCCGGGCGACAGCAGCCGCCAGCCGGAACGCGTCTCGGGCAGCTCGCGCTCATCGTCGGGGAACGCGAGGAGCGAGGGGCCCGCTCCCGACACGCACACGGGCACCCCTGCCGCCCGCACGGCCTCGAAGACCTCCCGGACCTCGGGGACCAGCTGCAGCCTCGCGTCCTGGTGGAGCCGGTCGTGCAAGGCATCGGCGAGCAGCGACGGATCGCGGGTGAACGCCTCGACGGCGAGCGCGGCATGGGCCACGTTGAAGACGGCGTCGTTCCTCGCCACGACGTCGGGAAGCGCCTGCCGAGCCTCGTCGGTCGGAAGGCGTGTGTGCTCCGGGACCAGCACGACCGGCCGCAGGTCGGGATGCGGGTCGAGACGCCGCACGAGGCCACCGGGTGTTGCGATCGTGAACCCTCCGAAGCACGCCGGCGCCGCGTTGTCGGGGTGACCCTCGATCGCCGCGGCGTGCATGAACACCCGCTGCATCGACGGGTCGTCGCCGAGCAGCCCGAGGGCGGCCGCGGCCCCGGCGACGACCGCGGTCGAGGACGAGCCGAGGCCACGCGCGAGGGGCACGCGATCGATCGCATGCAGCGAGAAGGCCGGCAGCTCGCGATCGCCGGCCACCTGCCGCATCGTGGCGCTGATCAGGTCCGAGCCGTCGACCGGCAGCTCGGAGGCGCCTTCCCCTTCCCACAGGATGCCGGGGGCTGCGTCGGTGTCGACCGTGACCTCGTTGCACAGCTCGAGGGCGAGGCCGAAGCAGTCGAACCCGGGGCCGAGGTTCGCCGAGGTCGCCGGCACCCGAACCGTGATGCGCATCGCCCCTACAACCCCAGCTCGGCCGCCACGGCCCCCGCGTCGGGCGGCACGGCTTCCGGATGCGCGGCGCCGGCGATCGCCCATTCCGGGTCCTTCAAGCCGTGGCCCGTCAGTATGCAGACGATCGTGGCGCCACGAGCGAGGCTCCCTTCGGCGTGCAGGTGCAGCAGACCGGCGACGCTCGCCGCGCTCGCCGGCTCGGCGAACAGTCCCTCCCGCGCCACCCGACGATACGCGGCGAGGATCTCACGGTCGGTGACGGCACCGATCGCCCCTTCGGAGGCGGTCGCGGCCTCGACCGCGAGGTCCCACGAGGCCGGGTTGCCGATGCGGATCGCCGTCGCGATCGTTTGGGGATCCTTCACCGGCTCTCCACGAACGATCGGCGCCGCTCCCTGTGCCTGGAACCCCATCAGTTGCGGCGGTTCGGCGATCACGCCGTCGGCGAGGTACTCCGAGTAGCCCATCCAGTGACTCGAGATGTTGCCGGCGTTGCCCACGGGCACGACGTGCACGTCGGGCGCCCTGCCGAGCGCGTCGACGATCTCGAACGCGCAGGTCTTCTGCCCCTCCAGGCGGTACGGATTGACGCTGTTGACGAGCGTCACCGGGAACCGCTGGGCCAGATCCTTCGCGAGTTCCAGCGCGTCGTCGAAGTTCCCCTCTACCTCGAGGACGCGGGCACCGTGCACGAGCGTCTGCGCCATCTTCCCGATCGCGACCTTCCCTTTCGGAACGAGCACGGCGCAGGTCATACCTGCCTTCGCGGCGAAGGCAGCAGCCGACGCGCTCGTATTGCCGGTCGACGCGCACACGATGGCCTTGGCGCCTTCCTCGAGCGCCTTGGAGATCGCAAGCGTCATGCCCCGGTCCTTGAAGGAACCCGTTGGGTTGGCTCCGTCGTACTTCAACCAGACGTCGCACCCCGTCTCCTCGCTGAGCGGTGACGAACGCACGAGCGGCGTGCCGCCTTCGCCCATCGTGACCACAGGCGTGTCGTCGGTGACCGGCAGTCGGTCGCGGTACTCCTCGATCACCCCACGCCATTGGTGCGCTCCATGGGCAGGGTCCATCGCCGGGTCGTCGGTCACGGCTCCTCCCCCTCGACGCGAAGCACGCTCGCCACCGATCGCACGGCCGGTGACTCCCGGAGCTCCTGCAGCGTCTTCTGCAACGCGCCCTCTTGTGCCCTGTGCGTGATGAGGACAAGGGTCGCCTCGTCGGCGGAGCCTTCCTGCCACACCCGCTCGATCGACACGCCGTTGTGGGCGAAATCGCCGGCGATCTCGGCGAGCACCCCGGGGCGATCGGCGACGTGCAGGTTCAGGTAGTACTGGCCTCGGGTGTCGTCCATGGAACGGATGCGTCGGTCGAGCACGCACGTGCACCCCATCGATCGGCCCCCGATCGCGCGGTTGCGTGCGGCGGTCACGAGATCGCCGACGACGGCGGTCGCGGTCGCGTCGCCGCCGGCTCCCGGCCCGTAGAACATCAGTTGACCGACCTTTTCCCCTTCGACGAACACCGCGTTGAAGGCGTCTCGA
>JAOUEA010000044.1 GCA_029858935.1 Actinomycetota bacterium | reverse complement strand
TGAACGGCGACGCGGTGGGCGTGGGCGAAGATCTCGGGCAAGCACTCGAGGCCGCGGTGGAGGGGGCTGAGCCCGACGGAGGCGGCCAACCCGGCGATGGTGGCGGTCAGCTCGATCGCACCGTGGCCGAGCTGCTCGCCGAGGCCGCCGATCGCTTCGCGGCTGCCGATGCCGCACTGCGCGCGGGCGATCTCGCCACGTACCAGCGCGAGGTCGAAGCGGCGCAGACCCTCGTAGCTCGGGCGCTCGAGCTCTCGGGCGAGGTACCGGCGCCCGCGGGTGAGGCGACGACCGGGCCGACGCCTTCGCCGTCCCCCTCTCCGTAGGCCGCGCGGCTCCTCAGCTCGGAAGCCGGAACCCCAGATCGGCGTCGACGTCGACGATGTCCATCTGTGCCTTCTGCAGGTGACCCGAGTAGTCCCAGTTCATCGACTGCCAGCGCGTGAACTGGTCGAGCACCCAGATGCCCGACTGACGGGAGCCGTTGCCGCTGCGGCCGTTCCCTCCGAACGGCAGGTGCGCCTCGGCACCCGACGTGGAGTTGTTGACGCTTACCATCCCGGCAGAGATGCCGTCGCGGAACCGGAACACGTTGAGCGGATCGGACGTGTAGATGCTGCTCGACAATCCGTACCCGTGCCCGTTGGCCAGCGCAAGGGCCTCGTCGAAGGTCTCGAAGGTCGCGACTCCGACGAGCGGGCCGAACGTCTCCGTGGCATACAGGTCGTCCCCAGCGAGCACGCCGTCGACGATCGTGGGGTGGTAGTACAGGCCGGCGTCCGGATCGCCTACGAATCCCTCGCGGGGGTTCGAGGCACTGCGGATCCGCCCGACGCCGGTCGAGCCCAGCAGGGAGTGATGCGGCGCCACGAGCTCGAGCCATGTCTCGAACCGTTCACAGAACCGAGACGAGATCATCGGTCCGTAGAGCACCTCCGCCGTCGGGTCGCCGATCGGGGCTTGGGCGGCCGCTTTCGAGAGCCGCCCGAGGAAGTCATCGTGCACATCGGTGTGCACGATCACGGTGCCGAGCGAGGTGCACCGCTGCCCCGCGGTGCCGAAACCACTGAACAGCGCACCTTCAACGGCGAGATCGAGGTCGGCATCGGGCATCACGACGAGCGGGTTCTTGCCGCCGAGCTCGAGGCACGGTGTCTGCAGGTGACGGCCGGCGAGCTCGCCGATGCGGCGCCCGATCTCGGTCGACCCCGTGAACCCGATCTTGTCGATGAGCTCGGCATCGAGCGCCTGTTCGAGTCCTTGGAAGGTCGAGGGTCCGTCAGCGAGCACCATCGAGAACACCCCGGCCGGCACTCCCGAATGCAGCAGCAGCTGTGCGAACGCCTCCGCGGTCGCAGGGGTGTACTCGGCCGGCTTCCAGACGACGGCGTTGCCGCACACGAGCGCCGGCACGATGTACCAACTGGGCACGGCAACGGGGAAGTTCCCGGCGGTCACGATCGCCGCAACCCCGACCGGAGCCCTGAACGTGAACAGCTGCTTGTCGCGCATCTCGCTCGGCACGGTCTGGCCGTAGAGACGCCGGCCCTCGGACAAGAAGAAGTTGCAGGTGTCCACGACCTCCTGCACCTCGCCGCGCGATTCCCGGATCGGCTTGCCGATCTCGCGGGTGATCAGCTGGGAGAGCGGTTCGGCGTTCTCCTCGACCAAGCGGCCGAACTGCTGCACCACGCGTCCGCGGGTGGGCGCGGGCGTCGCTGCCCACAGGCGTTGTGCTTCGCGCGCGACGGTGCAGCCGCCGACGAGCGTGGAGGCGTCGCCCAGTGCGGCCTCGCCGATCGTGTCGTCGAGCCGGGCCGGGTTCGAGCTCGTCAGCACACCGCCGGGCGCTCCGTCGATCGGTGTGCCGTTGACGAGCGATCGGATGGTGGGCATGCGGCGATGCTACGACGAGGATGGGCACCGCATCTCGTTTGATTGGATACGAGGGTGATCCCGAACCGGCTGCACCAGATCTGGCTCGGCCCGCGACCGGCGCCGATCGCCTGGGTGGAGACGTGGCACCACCTGAACCCCGACTTCGAGCACCGTCTCTGGGATGGTCCGGCGATCGACGGGCTCGGGCTCGAGAACGAACGCCTCTTCCGGCGCTACCTCGCTGCCGGCATCTACGACGGCGCCGCCGATGTGGCGAGGGTGGAGATCCTGCATCGATCGGGTGGCGTCTACGCTGATGCCGACTCGGTTGCCCTGCGGCCGCTGCGCGAGGCACCGTTCCTCGAGGCCGGGTTCTTCGCCCAGTACGAGGCGAGCCAGCGGCGCGCGCATCTGATCACCAACGCGTTCATGGGAGCCACCGCTGGCCACTCCGTGCTGCGGCGGTACATCGACCGGCTGTCGCGTGTGAGCGAACTCCGGCCCATGTGGCGCCTGACCGGCCCCGGCGCCCTGACCGATGTGCTGGAGCAACGATCGGACGCCGACGTCATGATCCTGCCGCCGTGGACCTTCTTCACGCATTCGCCCGACGGGAAGGAGCTGAGCGGAGGAGGCGAGTCATACGCGCGCCACTTCTGGTCGACGACCGCCGAACGCTGGGGACACGAGGGCACGACCCCGTACCCCGACGACGGCGGGGTTCCGTGAGCCGAGCGCCGTTGGGTCTGCGCTGGGGGTTTGCTAGCATCGTCGTGCGGGGTGGAGCAGTCCGGTAGCTCGCTGGGCTCATAACCCAGAGGTCACAGGTTCAAATCCTGTCCCCGCGACGAACGACGAGGGCGCCGACATGCTCGGCGCCCTCGTCGCGTTCCAGGGCCCCGTATGACCGACCCTCCGTCGGCCCGATGGGGTCAAGCGCCCGGTCGTTTCGGACCGAAATCGTTCGTGTGCTTAGACTTCGGCCGATGCGAAGCATGCGGCGCCCGGCCAGGTTCGCGCTGACGGTCCTAGCGGCCGTCTCCGTGGGCTCGGCACTCTTCGTCATGCCCGCCTCCGCGGGCGTTCCGATCGAGCGCACGCCGGGCGAGACCAGTTACGACTACCACTTGCGGGGCAACTCCAACGGCAAGACCTGGCGGGGGACCGGCTCCATCACCTTCGCGAACACCGGCGCCGACCCGCTGCCGGAGGTCTACGTTCGGCTCTGGTCCAACGGCGTGCTCGGCTGCGAGGGATACTCGATCGCCGTGTCCAACATGCAGGGAGGCGCGGTGACCGCCTCTCGCCTTGCATGCACGGAGCTCGAGGTGACGCTCGATGCTCCGCTCATGCCCGCTGCGAGCACGACGATCTCGTTCGACCTGCGGATCAGGCTGCCGGCCGTCGACGACCGGTTCGGCTTCCACGACGGCCTGGCGCTTGCCGGCACGGCGCTGCCCATCCTCGACGTACGTGACGACCGCGGATGGCACCACGCACCGTTCGAGAACCTGGGCGAGAGCTTCTACTCGGTCGTGGCCGACTACGAAGTGACGCTCGTGACGCGACCCGCGCTCGACACCGCGGCGACCGGCGTCGTCACCGATCGGAGACCGACCGGGCATCATCGGGTCAAGACCACGTACACGGCCGAGCAGGTACGGGATTTCGCATGGGCGGCAGGCTCGTTGCGCACCGTGGTTCGATCGGCTCGGGGCACCGACGTCGTCGTCTCGTATCAGCCCACGGCCGTGCCCAAGCGGAAGGCGCGCGATGCGGCCGATGATGCGATCAGGGTGTTGCGAACCCTCGGTGACGCGTTCGGAGACTATCCGTACCCCGAGGTCGACGTGGTGCTGGCCGGCGACGCCACCTTCGGCGGCATGGAGTACCCGACGATCGTGTTCTCCGTGCCGAACCGCCTGACGATCGCGCACGAGCTCGCACACCAGTGGTTCTACGGAACGGTGGGCAACGATCAGTATCGAGAGCCGTGGCTCGATGAGTCGTTCGCGACCTGGGCGATGCGGTTGCCGTTCGCACCCCGCGCGGGCTGCAAACGCATCTCCTGGCCGAGCGCGCAGGCGGCGCTCACGAACGACATGGGCTACTGGGCTCGGCACCCGACCCAGTACGGCCTCGTCTACGTCGGAGGAGCGTGCATGCTCGCGAACCTCTCGAAGCGGTTCGGATCCGAGCGCTTCCTTCGAGTCGTCGGCCGCTACGCCAGGGGGCACAGCATGGACATCGCGCGCACCGAGGATTTCATGGGCGCGATCGAGAGGGCTGCCGAACGACACCTCGATGGGTTCAACGCCGCTGCCTACTGGGCGCGGTGGCGCGTCGAGCCTTCCTGACCGCCGGACGAAGGCGGGGGCTCCACGGCGGGGCGAAGCCGACTAGGATGACTCGGTCGCATCCGAACGAAGGGGGACCGGCGTGGCCAGGCATGACGTGGTGGGGCAGCTCTCGCAGGTTCCGCTGTTCGCGGGATGTTCCCGGCGGGATCTGCAGACGATCTCGCGGGTCGTGAAGGACATCGATCACTCATCGGGGACGGTCATCGCTCGGGAGGGCGAGCCGGGCGTCGGTCTGTTCGTGATCGTCGACGGCACCGCCGACGTCACGATCGGCGGCTCGAGGAAGGCCAAGCTCGGTCCCGGCGATTTCTTCGGCGAGATCGCCCTGCTCGACGGTGGACCGCGCACCGCCACGGTCACGGCGACGTCCGACATCCAGATGCTCGGGCTCACGGAGTGGGTGTTCCGCGGCTTGCTGCAGGAGCACCCTACGATCGCTGTGAAGACCCTCCAGCAGATGGCGAGCCGTCTGCGCAACGCGACCAAGACCGCGACCGCCTGATCGATCGGAGGAACGCAGGGCTGCTCGCTTCGCGTATCCCGAACGCCGACCTGCTCGACTCCTTCGGACAGGGGTCATGATCGGCGTGCCGACGCCCGATGTGACCGCGCTCGCCGACGCCCGCGCTCGGGCTCGCGCCGAGCGCGACTTCACGGCGGCAGACGCCCTGCGCGACGAGCTCTCGGCGGCCGGCTGGGCGGTCATCGACGAGCCCGGCGGCACATGGCGACTCGTCCCGGTTCCCGACGAGGCCGAGACCGGCGAGGGGCCCCTGGCGCCGCACGACGTCCCGTCGGTGCTCGCCGATCCGGCGACCGACGACGTGAGCGCGCACTGGGTGTCGGAGGGCTGGCCCGACGATGTCGCGCGCGCGATCGCGTCGTTCCGTGCGCATGAAGGCGATCGCCGCGTCCGCTACGTGGTGGCCGACGTGACCGGCGCCGATCCCACGACCTTCGGACCCGACGTCGAGGTGGTGTCGCTCGTTGAGGGTACGGGCTGGGCGGCGGCGGCCAACGCCGGACTCCGGCGGGCGACGGGGCGCATCGTGCTCGTGATGGACGGATCGATCGAGGCCTCGGGCGACGTGTTCGGCCCGCTCGAGCGTTCGCTCGCCGACGTCGAGGTCGGCATCGCGGGTCCGTTCGGCATCGTCACGCATGATCTGCGGCAGTTCGACGAAGCGCCGGGCCCGGGGCCGTGCGATGCCATCGAGGGCTACTGCATGGCGATGCGCCGAGATCTGCTCGCCGCCGTCGAGGGTTTCGACGAGAAGTTCCGCTGGTACCGGACCGCCGACATCGAGTTGTCGTTCCGGGTCAAGGATCGGGGTCTCCGCACCGAGGTCGTGGGGCTGCCGCTGGTTCGGCACGAGCACCGCATGTGGTTCGAAACGGACCCGGCGGACCGGGCGAAGTGGTCGAAGCGCAACTTCTACCGGTTCCTCGATCGGTGGCGAGACAGATGGGATCTGGTGCTGGATCCGCGGCCGCCCGAGCGCCCGTAACGAGCGGGAACCTGCCTCAGTCGATCGTGGGCATCGGCGGAGCGGGCGGCATCGCGATCTGCGGCGTCGGCGCCCGCTCGCGATCGCGGTGTTCCTTCGCCACGGCGGCCGCGGCCGCCGATTCGCGCTCTTTGACCTCTTCCTGCCGGCGCAGTTCGTCGGAGTCGGGGATCGGCTTGGTGCCGCCCGTGTAGGCCTCGAGGTCTTCACCGTCGATCGTCTCGGTGACGAGCAGCAAGGCCGAGAGACGGTCGAGCATGTCTCGGTGGGCCATGAGCACCTTCTCCGCCTGGTCGTGCGCCTCGTTGAGCAGGCGGCTGACTTCGCGGTCGATCTTCTCCGCGGTGGCTCCGGAGATCTTCGGTCCGCTGAACAGAGCGTTCGGATCGTCCTGGCCGAGCGAGAACGGGCCGACTTCTTCGCTCATGCCGTACTGCGACACCATGGCTCGCGCGATCTGGGTCGCCTTCTCGAGGTCGTTCTGTGCTCCGGTCGAGATCTCGCCGTAGACGATCTCCTCGGCGACCCGCCCACCCATCGCGTAGGCCAGCGTCTCCTTCAGCTCGGGCTCGGTGGCGAGGAAGCGGTCCTCGAGGGGCCGCGTCATCGTGAGTCCCAGGGCTGCGGTGCCGCGGGGGATGATGGTGATGCGGTGCACGGGGTCGAGGTTCTCGGAGTAGTGCGCGACCAGCGCGTGTCCCATCTCGTGCGTGGCCACGCGTGACTTCTCCTTGTCGTTCATCACCCGCGACTTGCGCTCGAGACCCATCGAGGCGCGGTCGATCGCTTCTTCGAGCTCGTCCATCGTCACGGCGTTCTTCTCGCGTCGAGCGGCGAGCAGCGCGGCCTCGTTCACGACGTTCTCGAGGTCTGCGCCGGTGAAGCCGGGGGTGCGGGCGGCGATCGTGCGCAGCTCGACGTTGGGCGACAGCGCCACGCCACGAGCGTGCACCCGGAGGATCTCCTCGCGTCCCTTGAGGTCGGGGCGGTCGACGACGACCTGCCGGTCGAACCGACCCGGTCGCACGAGGGCAGGGTCCAGCACGTCCGGACGGTTCGTCGCGGCCATGATGATGACGCCCTTCGAGGCGTCGAACCCGTCCATCTCGACCAGGAGCTGGTTCAGGGTCTGCTCACGCTCGTCGTGGGCACCGAGCCCGGCGCCACCGACCCCGCCGCGACCCTTGCCGATCGTGTCGATCTCATCGAGGAAGACGAGCGCCGGCGCCTTCTCCTTCGCCTGCTGGAACAGCTCGCGCACGCGCGCGGCTCCGAGTCCCACGAACATCTCGACGAACTCCGAACCGCTCATGAAGAAGAACGGCACGTTGGCCTCTCCTGCCACGGCACGGGCGAGCAGCGTCTTGCCGCACCCCGGCGGCCCGAGCAACAGCACACCCTTGGGGATGCGCCCACCCAGGCGTTGGTACTTCTTCGGGTTCGAGAGGAACTCGACGATCTCGCGAAGCTCGTCCTTCGCCTCGTCGACGCCGGCCACGTCGGAGAAGTTGGTCTTCATCTCCTTGCGGTCGTAGATCTTGACCTTGTTCTTGCCCATGTTCAGGGCCCCCGACGCCCCTGCGCCCATGCGCCTGAACACGAACCAGTAGATGCCGATCATGATCAGCGCGAACGGCAGGATGTTGATGATCAGCGACAGGAAGACGCTCGGCTGCTCGAATTCGAAGTTCACGTCGCGCTCCTGCAGGAACGTCGCGAGGTCCTGCGTCTGGAAGTTGGGCGCGAGCTGGGTGCTGAACTCCTGGATGCCCCCGTCGGTCTTCAGGGCGCCGCTGATCGACGAGTCGGAGATCTTGACGGTCGTCTCGGGGTCGAGGCGATCCTCCTCGACGGCGCGGATGAACTCGTTGTAGGTGACCGAGTCTCGCTGGGAGCTCGACAGCAGGTTGTTGAACACGAACAGGGCCACGAGCAAGATCGGGATGACCAGCCACGGGGCGAATCGCGGGCGCGGGGTGCCGCCACTTCCCCCGTCGCTGCTGCCACGGCGCGAGAACGGGTTGCGGTCGTCGTTGTCGGGCATCGTGCTCCTATCCTCCCATCGTCGCCGAGATATGCCAGGCTTCCCGGCGAAGCGGTGCGCGAGCACCATGGTTCCTCCACACCCCCATCGGCAGGGTCGGCTCCGGTCTGGATGCGCGATACTGACCGCCGATGGCCCAGACCGCCGCCGCCGAGGACCCGGCCCTGCGCGAGCGCTTCGAGCGCGACGTGCTGCCGATGCTGCCCAGCCTCTACGCTGCCGCCCTTCGCATGACGCGAAACCCGGCCGACGCCGAGGACGTGGTGCAGGACACCTACCTTCGGGCGTTCCGTGGGTTCGCCGGGTTCCAAGAGGGAACCAACCTGAAGGCGTGGCTGTACCGCATCCTCACGAACAGCTACATCAACACTTACCGGAAGCGACAGCGCGAGCCCCAGACGGTCGACGGCCCTGACGACATCGACGAGTGGTACCTCTACGACCGGCTCGGGGGACGAAACGTCGAGCTCTCGGCCGAGACCGAAGTGCTCGATCGCATTCCCGACGAGGCCGTGAAGGAAGCGCTGGAGTCTCTGCCGGAGAACTTCCGGCTCCCCGTGCTGCTCGCCGACGTGGAAGGGTTCAGCTACAAAGAGATCGCCGAGATCATGGACACCCCGATCGGCACGGTCATGTCGCGGCTGCATCGGGGAAGGAAAGCGCTGCAACGCGCGTTGTGGGACACGGCGAAAGAACGAGGACTGGTCGACGATGACGACGCCTGAGCTTCACCACAATTGTGACGAGACCCTCCGAGACATCGAATCATTCCTCGACGGCGAGGTCGACGTCGTGGTGCAGCAGCGCATCGAGGTGCATCTGTCCGACTGCAGCCCCTGCATGAAGCGAGCCGAGTTCCGCCGGCACGTCAAGGTCATGATCAGGTCGAAGTGCGCCGGCGACGACGTTCCTCCCACGCTCGAGCGGCGCATCCGTTCGCTCCTCGACGAACCACCGGTCGTTCAGTAGACCCTTCCTTCATGCACACGCTCGGCACGATCTTGGGGGTGTGGGCCCACCCCGACGACGACATCTACCTGTCGGCCGGTCTCATGGCGGTGGCCTCAAGTGCGGGCGATCGCGTCGTCGACATCACCGCGACGCGCGGTGAGGGTGGCTCCATGGACGAGGACCGCTGGCCGCCGGAGGGCATGGCCGAGGTCCGGACCGTCGAGATGCGCCGCAGCCTCGACATCCTCGGGGTCGCCGAGCACCGGTTCCTCGAAGGACCCATCGACGTCGACATGCAGACCCCGCTCGACCCATCGGGTGCGCCGCAGGTCCTGGAGATCATGCGGGAGGTGCAACCCGACACGGTGCTGACGTTCGGACCCGACGGCATGACCGGGCACGAAGGGCACAAGAGCGTATCGGCCTGGGCCGGCGCCGCCTTCGAACGAGCCGCGAAGCCGGGCGCCCGGCTGTTCCATGCGACCGTGACCCCGGAGTGGGCCGAGGTCTGGTTGCCCAGGCTGCAGCCGTTCGATGTGTTCCTGCCGGGGACGCCACCGATCGTGCCTCGCGAGCAGCTGGCGATCGACTTCGCGCTGCCCGACGACGTGCTCGACATGAAGTTCGAGGCGATCCAGGCGCACGAGAGTCAGGTCGAAGGGCTCATGGAGGTGTTCGGTGACGGAATGCGCGAGTGGATGTCGGTCGAGTACTTCCGACTCGCGGCCGTGAAGGAGGCGTGACCGTGGTCTCGCGTCAGATCTCCGAGCAGTACGACTCGTGGCTCGGTGGCTTCGCGCGGTGGAGCGCCTCGCTGCCCGAGGACCGACCCGTCGACATGCTGTTCGGCAACCCTCACGATCTCGTTTCTGCCGCCTACGTCGAGGCCTTGCAGCGAGCCGCGCGGCCCGACGATGCGCACGCCTACGCGTACACGATGGACCTGCCCGCTGCGACCGAAGCGATCGCCGAAGGATTGCGGTCGAGGTTCGACATGCCGTTCGCCGCGGAGCACGTCGCGATGACGAACGGCAACTTCACGGGACTGGCTGCGACGTTGCGAGCCGTCGCGGATCCGGGCGACGAGGTCGTGTACGTCTCGCCGCCGTGGTTCTTCTACGAGTCGCTGATCCAAGCCGGCGGCATGACGCCGGTACGGGTGGTGGCGGTCGCCGGCACCTACGACCTCGATCTCGAGGCGATCGAGCGAGCGATCGGTCCACGCACGCGGGCGATCATCGTCAATTCCCCCAACAACCCCACCGGCCGTATCTACCCGCCGTCGATGCTCGACGATCTCTCGGCGCTTCTCCTCGCTGCGTCGGAGCGCCACGGGGCGCCGATCTACCTCCTGTCGGACGAGGCCTACAACCGCGTCGTGTTCGACGAGCGTTCCTTCCACACGCCGGTGGCGCACTACCCCTATTCGTTCCTGTTGTACACGTACGCCAAGACCCTGCTCTCACCCGGCTCGCGGCTCGGGTACGTTGCAATGTCGCCGACGATGCCCGACACCGAGACGGTCGCGGCGGCCCTCCTCCTTGCCCGCATCACGACGGGGTGGGGGTTCCCGATCTCGCTGCTGCAGCGAGCGGTGCCCGATCTGGAGCGCATGGAGCCGGCCGTTCCGGTGTGGGAGTCGCGCCGCGATCGGCTCTGCGGCGCGATGGCTGATCAAGGCTATGACCTCATCATCCCCGAGGGGACGTTCTACGTGCTCGCCCGCGCGCCGCTCGGGGACGATCGAGCCTTCTGCGACGCGTTGGCTCGCGACGGCGTCTGGGTGCTGCCGGGGGCGATGTTCGAGTCGCCGGGCCGGTTCCGCATATCCCTCACCGCCAACGACGACATGATCGATCGTGCGATCCCGGCATTCGCTCGAGCGATCGAGGCGTTCCGCTCGTGACGGCGTGGGCCCTGTTGGGCTCCGGCGAGTTCGAGCCCTGGTCGGAGGTCGCCGACCGGTGGTTGTTCGATGCGTCGACGGGTGACGGACGCGTCGTGATCGCGCCGACCGCCTCCTCTCGCGAAGGAGACGACGTGTTCGACGGGTGGGGACGCAAGGGTCTCGAGCACTTCGGGAGGCTCGGCATCGCCGCCGAGGTGCTGGAGGTTCGCACGCACGAAGACGCCGATCGCGCCGACCTCGCTGCGCGGCTCGACGATGCATCGGTCGTGTACTTCTCGGGTGGGAACCCCGCGCATCTCGCCGAGGTCCTAAAGGACACGGCGGTTTGTTCGGCGCTGATGAGGGGTCTCGGCCGAGGCATGGGGTATGCGGGCTGCAGCGCAGGGATCGCGTGCCTGACCGAAACGACGTTCGACAGCGACAGCGACGACTTCGAGGCCATCTTCAAACCTGGCCTCGGCATCGTGCGCGGTGCGATGTTCGGTCCGCACTGGGACATGATCGACACTTGGGTGCCAGGTGCCACCGAGTTCATCGTCTCCAGCGTGACCGACGGAGACGTGTTCATCGGGATCGACGAGCGCACCGCGATGCTCGGCGACGGCGAGCGCTGGCTGGTTCGAGGACACGGCGGAGTGCATGTGCGGTCCGACGGGACGTTCACGCGCTACGGCGACGGCGAACGCTTCGATCTGCGGTTGCCGCTCGAGCTGGGAAGCGCAGGGTGACGACGCGACCGAGCGGCGCAGCTCGACGTAGGCGGGCGCGGCAGGCTTGCGTAGGGTGGCGCCCGTGAGCCCCCGCGCCGCACCGAGCCGCACCTCCCCGATCGAGGATCGTGCCCCCGTGCTGATCAGGCGACTCACGAAGGCCTACCCCGACGCCCACGTCGCCCTCAACTTCTCCAACCCGCTCGAATGCCTGATCGCGACGATCTTGTCGGCCCAATGCACCGACGAGAAGGTGAACGAGGTCACCGCGACGTTGTTCGAGAAGTACCGGAGCGCGGCCGACTACCTCGCGGTCCCCGAGGACGAGCTGAAGGCCGACATCCGACCGACGGGGTTCTTCAACCAGAAGGCGGCGTCGGTGCGGGCGGCGTGCGAACGCATCGTCACGGAGTACGGAGGCGAGGTGCCCGACACGATGGAGGACCTGATCACGCTTCGGGGCGTCGCCCGCAAGACCGCCAACATCGTGCTCGGCAACTCCTTCGGAAAGGTCGAGGGCATCGCCGTCGACACGCACGTTCGCCGCCTGGCCAACCGGCTCGGGTTCAGCGAGCACAACGATCCGGACAAGATCGAGCGGGATCTGATGGCGCGCATCCCTCGCACGCGCTGGTTCTCGTTCAGCTATGTCCTGATCGACCATGGACGTGCGATCTGCCAGGCGAAGAAGCCGCGATGCGGAGAATGCATCGTGGAGGAACTGTGCCCCTCGAGCCAGGCGTGAGCGGCGGTCAGCCGACGCCCACGAGCTCGTCGTCGGCGCGATGCGGCTCGGTCGCCGCCGCCGCTGCGGCCCGGCGGCGGGCACGGCGGATCTCGCGGCGATCTTCCTCGCCCAGTCCACCCCACACGCCCGCGTCCTGGCAGGTATCGAGAGCCCACGCCAGGCAGTCCGCCCGCACGGGGCACCCGTTGCAGATCCCGATCGCCCGGGCGGTCTGTTCCATGGCCGAGGTGGACGTGCCGATCGGGAAGAAGAGCTCCGGGTCTTCCCCGATGCAGCTCGCCTGCTCGATCCACCACGTTTCTCCGGGGTCCCGCTTGAACTTCGGTTCAATCATCGTCCGGCCTCGTGACGTGTCTGTCCGGGCATGGGGGCATGAAGACCGCAGCCTAGTATCTGAACCGCCATTCAGTCAATCTGGGGCGGCGTCCTGAGCGTCCGCATGACCATCTTCCGCCGCAAGCGGCTGCCGGCCGGGCTCGTCGGTTCCTTCGAGGCATTCGAGCGGGTGCTCTCCGAGATCGAGCCCGCCAAGGAGGCGCTCACCGAGGTGATGCCGACCACCAGGGTGCCGGGTCGCCCGTTGCCCGACGCGCTCGTAGAGTTCGTGGAGCGGCTCGAACGGGCCCGTGCATCGATGCCTGCGTGGCGCTGCGCCGAGATCGAGCCCGAGTGGTCGGCGTGTGCGAACGGCGTCGACGAGGCGCTTGGGCGAGCTCGGCGCCTGCGGGAGGATGCCCCGGACCTCGGCGGGTTCGAGGGTCTCATCTGGGCCGTGGAGGAGCTGCTCGATCCGCTGGAGCCGTTCCGATCGGCCGCCGAGCGGTTCCGATCCATGCGGGTGGTGACGCGGTGAGCGGGCAACGTCCCGTTGGGCCGGTGGTGCGCGGGGGTCCCGCCGCGCTTCCGGAACGGGCCGCGATCGAGGGGCGGTACGTGAGGCTCGAGCCCCTCGACGCCGAGACCCACGCCCGACGCCTGTACGAACGTTCCCACGCGGACCCCGACGACGCCTCGATCTGGACGTACATGACCTACGGCCCGTTCGAGGGCTTCGACCAGATGCGTGCCTGGCTCGATGGCAACGCCGCATCGAGCGACCCGCTCTTCTTCGCGGTCGTCGAGATCGAAGCCGGTGAACCAGCCGGGGTCGTCAGCCTCATGAACATCGATCTCGAGATGCGCCGCCTCGAGCTCGGGAACATCTGGTACGTGCCCGTGGCGCAGCGCGGCCGGGCGAACACCGAGGCCGCGTACCTCTTGCTGCGTGCGTCGTTCGAGTCATGGGGGTACCGGCGCGTGGAGTGGAAGTGCGACGCACTCAACGCCCGGTCGAGGGCCGCGGCCCTGCGCCTCGGGTTCACCTTCGAAGGGGTCTTCCGCGCGCACATGGTCGTGAAGGGGCGGAACCGCGACACCGCCTGGTTCTCGATGCTGGATGACGAGTGGCCGTCGCGCCGCCGGGCGATGGAGCGATGGCTTGCGTCCGAGCCGGGTGAGGCATCGCTCGCCGACCTGGTGGCGGACGCCGTCGACGAGCGGTAGCGGTACGCGTCCACGGCGTCGCCTCCTCGGCGCTGCTTCCGTATCGTGAAGGCCGTGACCGTCGTGAGCCTGGTGAACGTCGAGAAGTCCTATGGCTCCTGGCCCGTGCTGCAGGGGGCCGATCTCGAGGTGCCC
>JAOUEA010000232.1 GCA_029858935.1 Actinomycetota bacterium | reverse complement strand
TGGGCCCGCGGAATGCTGGAGTTCGTGTTGTGGATGCAGGGCGACGACGGACGCTGGTGGAACTTCATCTACGACTGGAACGGGCCTCGCAACGAGACCGGGGTGACCTCATCGACCGGCGAGAACTTCTGGCATGCGCGCGCCCTATCGAGCGTGACGAGCGCCTGGTTCACCTTCGCCGACGAGCGTGCACTCGTGGCGCTGCGCCGTGGGATCGGCCACCCGGTGAAGCAACCCGCGCCGGCCGACGTGCGGGCGCTGCATGTGCTCGTCGGGCTGCGCCTGCTCGACGACCGATCGTTCGAACACGGCGGCGAGATCGTGCACCGCTGGGCTCGTGAGATCAGCGGATGTCGCGAGGGCGACGTGCTGATGAACAACCCCGACGAGCGCGGCGAGCCGCACCTGTGGGCCCACATGCAGGAAGGCGTTCTCGTCGAGGCGGGACGTGCGCTCGACGACGATGCCCTGGTCGATGTCGCGCGTGCGAGCGCGCGGTCGCTGCTGGTGCCGATCGTGAGCGACGGATTCGATCGGCCGAGCGTGACTCCCTACGACGTGGCCTGCTCCACCTACTCGCTCGACCGGCTCGCCGACATCGACGGTGACGACTGGCCGGAGCTCGCGACGCGAGCACGACAATGGTTCGATCATGTCGACGAGACCGGCCGGGCCATCTACGACCGGCACGCCGGTCGCGTCGCCGACGGCATCGACGACGGCCGCGTCAGCGGGAATTCCGGAGCCGAGGCCAACGTCGTTGCAGCCGAGGCACTTTTCGAAGACGCGGTGGGGTCGGTGACCGAGGCCGTCGCGCTCCTGCCGCCTGACACGACGGGATGATACCTACGTAGCACTCAAGAACTAGCCGCGTACGCGCCGATGGGGAGGCCATGAAGGCTCCCAAGCGACTCCTCACCGTGTTCATGTCTCTGATCGTGCTCGCCATCCTGGCTTCGGTCAGCCTGGCCGGCCCCGGAAGGTTCGGCGCCACGAACACGTCGGGAAACGACGTGGTCGTGACCGAGGACGCGGACCAAGGCGACGGGGATCAGGCCTGCGACGGCACGACCGAGGGTGACGGCACGACCGAGGGTGACGGCACGACGGAGGGTGACGGCACGACCGAGGGTGACGGCACGACCGAGGGTAACGGCACGACCGAGGGTGACGGCACGACCGAGGGTGACGGCACGACCGAGGACTGTGACGCCGACGAGGGCGAGAACACCGACGAAGGAGAGGACCCGGCGGAGGAGGGCGAAGGTGGAGGCGACGTCAGCGATGAAGCTGCCGATCGCGAGGCGACGTGCATGGAGGCGGCTGGGATCGTGCCCAGCGACGAGGGTGAGCCGACCGACGGCGAGGGGTCCGAAGAGGCCAAGTCGCATGGCCTCGACAACGCCATCGACCACGTGTTCGCGAACTGCGTGAAGAACCCGCAGGCGCCGGGGCTGCTGAACGCGCTGGAGCGGCTCGCGGCCAACCGCGAACGTCACGAGGCGCACGAGACATGGAAGGCTGAGCGTGCGGCCGAGCGCGACGCTGCCAAGGCCGAACGGAAGGCGGACAAGGCAGCCAAGAGCGCCGACGCGCCGGGTCAAGGCAAGGGACTCGGACGTGGCGGCGGAAACGGGAACACGCATGGCGGCGGTTCGAGTGGTTCCCACGGGGGAGGCAACGGACAGGGCGGCGGCGGTTCCCACGGGAACGGCCACGACTAGGCCGATCCGAGAACGGCGGCGGGCCCACGCGGGCGCGGCCCGCCGCCGTTCGACCCACGCTCCGCCCGACGCACGTCGTCAGGCGGAGCCGAATTCGTGCCCCAGACGAAGCTGCCCGCACGCCGCGTCGATCCGCCGTCCCCGAGTGTCCCGGACGGTGACGTTCACCCCACCCGCCTCGAGCACGCGCACGAACGACTCGATCCTGGGAGTGCTGCTCGGCCGATCCGACCACCCGGGGGTGGGGTTGAGCGGGATCAGGTTCACGTGCGCGCGAAGGCGATACGCGATCGGCGCGAGCTTTCCCGCCTGCTCGTCGGAGTCGTTGACGCCGTCGATCATCGCCCACTCGATCGTGGGACGCCGCCGGGTGCGCTCGCGCCATGCCGCGATCGCCGCTTCCAGCTCTGCGAGCGGGTGCATGCGGTTCGGTGGCACGAGCTCGTTGCGCAATTCGTCGTCGGCCGCATGAAGGCTGACGGCGAGACTCACCCGCGGATGGTCGTTGCCGAGCCGCCGGATGCCCGGCACAAGTCCCACGGTCGACACGGTGATGTGACGGGCCCCGACCCGCATGCCCGTCGGGTCCATGAGCCGCGTCACCGCGTCGCGCACCGGCCGGTAATTCGCCATCGGCTCCCCCATGCCCATGAACACGACGTTGGAGAGACGGCGAGGCGTCGACTCGGGCAGCCGAGCCGCTTCCCGGCGGGCCCACACGACCTGTGCGGCGATCTCGCCGGCGGTCAGGTTCGACTCGAGGCCCATCTGTCCGGTAGCGCAGAACCCGCACCCCATCGCACACCCGACCTGCGAAGAGACGCAGACGGTGACCCGATCGCGGTAGCCCATGAGGACGGTCTCGATCACGTGCTTGCCTCCGAGGCGCAAGAGTGATTTCCGCGTCGCGCCCTTGTCAGCCGTGCGTTCGTCGAGGACCTCGACCCCGAGCGGCAGATCGCTCGCGAGTCGCTCGCGGAGGGTGGGCGAGACGTCTGACATCTGATCGTAGGTGGCTGCACGCTTCCACAGCTGGGTCCACAGCTGCTTGCCACGGAAGGCCGGCTCACCCCAGCTCACAAGTCGGTCGGTGAGCTGGTCACGGGTCAGGTCGTAGACGGTCGGCACGGATGTCCAGCCTAGAGGAGCTCCCTGGAACACGTCGTGGCGGCAACTGCTGACCTCTCCCTCTCTCTCAACATCCACGATGTGCTTCATGTGGTCACATCTGACCCCCACGGCAACGTCCCAGCCGATCGAGTGAGGAGCGCCCGATGCCCGAGCAAGGGGAAACGGGAAGGGCGTCGCTCGATCGGGTGGAGTCTCGATCATCACGTGCGCGATCGCGATCGTCGGCTGGTTCGTGATCGACCGCGCAACGGGGCCTTCGGACGGCGACGATCCGATGATCAGCGGGGCCTTCGTCCGGGACCACCCTGATCAGTACGTTTCTTGCGGGGATCGCATTCCTGCTCATGGCGATCACTCTGACGATCGCCACACTGGCCACGGCGGACATCGTCGCTCGACGATCCTTGTTGCCCAGGTCCACGTCTGCGATCGGCGTGTCTTCGGCCGCGTTCTCCTTCGTGCACGGCGTCCTGCGGATCTCGCCGCCGGGAACCCTGCTCTCTCCATCGACGATCTGGACCACGATTTGGCGTCGGTCCACTCGACGTGTTGCCGATGCCCTCTT
>JAOUEA010000231.1 GCA_029858935.1 Actinomycetota bacterium | reverse complement strand
CGGAAGAGTGGTGGAATCCGGACCCACCGAGGACGTGCTGCTGCGTCCCATGCACCCGTACACGAAGGCTCTGCTCGATGTGGTGCCGGAAGCAGGAGGAACGGACCGGCCGATCCTGCAAGGGGAGCCGCCCGACCCCACCCGCATCCCCGACGGATGTCGGTTCCACCTGCGCTGCCCGGTCGTGGCAAGCGGTCGCGCCGCAGAACTCGGCATCGAGGATCGCTGCCGGAGTGAGGATCTTGCGCTTCGGGAGTTGGGCGAGGGGCACCTTGCCGCGTGCTATGAAGCCGACCTGCAATACCCTCAATCCTGAGAGGAGCTGCCCTTCAGGGTTCCTTCGGATCGGGAAGAGGGACCGTCGCCTCCATTGGCCCAGGTCTTCGGGGGCGCCGACGTCCGTTCGTCGCCCTTGAGGACTCCGAGGATGGCTTCCATCTCGGTGTCGGAGACCCGGGCGTCGCGCCCCGGTTCGTCGGCGCTCTTCGTGCGGGCGGTCGCCAGCAGCGTTCGGAGGTTCGACTCCGCCATCTCGGCGCGAGCCTCGAGTTCTCGCACCTTTTCGGCGAGCGTGCGGGCGCGTTGCTCGGCGTCGTTCTGAGCCTGCCTGGACTCCCGGGCCTCCTCCCGGGCGGCTCGCACTCCTGAGCGGAGCTCGGCGACCTCACGGCCCAGATCGACGAGTCGGTCGACGACCGCCCTGCCGAGATCGCTGTAGCGAGCCGAGCCGGATCCAGCGCCGCCTCGAGGTCGCTTCTTCGCGGCCGACGATCGGGACGCACGCGGCGCCCGACCGACGGACTCCCTCTCGCCGGGCGCCACCGGGGTCGCGTCGAGCAGTCGGTAGGAGCCCTGGGCGGGCTCGAGCCGCTTGCGCGCGATCAGGGCTCGCACCGCCCGAGCGGTCGTCAGGGGGTCGGGGAATCCGAGATCACGCCCGATCTCGGCCGGTGTCACGGAGAGCAAAGCACCGACCTCCGTCCCCTGGGCGGCAGATGCCAGGAAGGCGTTCACACGCTCAAGGCTCTGCTCCTTCATGTCCCCATCATGCCCGAGCCGGAGCTCCTCGGCCAGCGGCCACCCGGGTAGGCTGCTCGCGATGGAGCCGAGGAACGAAGACCCCGCACAGCAGGCCCCAGCAGCCGCTCCACTCGCCGGCATCCGGGTGCTCGACCTGTCCCGGGTGCTCGCAGGCCCCTTGGCGACGATGACCTTGGGCGACCTCGGGGCTGATGTCATCAAGGTCGAGCGTCCAGGTGAGGGTGACGATACGAGGCATTGGGGACCGCCGTTCGCTGGCGAGGACGCCGCGTACTTCCTGTCGCTCAACCGGAACAAGCGCTCGGTCGCGATCGATCTCAAGACGCCTGAAGGGGTGGCCTCCGTGCGTCGGTTGGCCGAACAGACCGACGTGGTGATCGAGAACTTCCGTCCGGGGCTGATGGCCGAGCTCGGCCTCGACCTCGCGGACCTTCGCGCGCAGAACCAGCGGCTCGTGACGTGCTCCGTCACGGCCTTCGGCGACGATGCACCGGCCGCCGCCGCCCGGCCCGGCTACGACATCATCGTGCAGGCGCTATGCGGCCTGATGAGCGTGACCGGAGAGGCTGAGGGCGAGCCGGTCAAGGCAGGAGTCGCCCTGCTCGACGTGGTGACCGGACTGCAAGCAACGATCGGCATCGTGGCCGCGCTTGCCGAGCGCGCTCGCACGGGGATCGGCCGGCACGTGAGCGTGTCGCTCTTCGACGCCAGCGTTGCCGCCATGGTGAATCAGGCCGCCAACACGCTGATCGGTGGTGTGGTGCCCGTCCCTCTCGGGACGGCGCACCCCAACATCGTGCCGTATCAAGCGTTCCATGGCTCAGATCGCCCGTTCATCGTGGCGTGCGGCAACGATCGGCTCTTCCGACGCGCGTGTCAGGTCGTCGGACACCCCGATTGGGCCGAGGACGACCGATTCGCGACGAACGAGGCCCGAGTGACCAACCGAGCCTCGTTGATCCCCTTGCTCGCCGGGGTGTTCGCAGCACGCCCCGCCTCAGACTGGCTCGCCGAGCTCGAGGAGGCGGCGGTGCCCTGCTCCCCGATCAGGTCGATGGAAGAGGTCTTCGACTCACCCGAGGGTGCCGCGCTCATCGACGAGATCGGCGACCCCGGTCGCGGCGGGTCACTCCGGCTCGTGACGAACCCGCTGCGGTTCGACGGCGCACGCCTGCCGACGAGACTCGCGCCGCCCGTGCTCGGCGCCGACACCGAGTCGGTACTCGAACCGTGAACAGCGCGAAGCGTCTCGCCGGCGTATGGGCCGAGGCCTTGCATGCGTGGGCGATCCCGCCCGAGATCATGGAGGCGGCGCCCGAGTCTCCCTATGGGTTCCCGGCAGAGCTGTTCGTTCGCCGGGCCGAGCGCTCCGCCGATGCCGCCCGCCCGCCGACACCGACGACGACGCGGGCGCTCGAGGCCCTGGGCACCGGGGGAACCGTGCTCGACGTGGGCGTCGGCGCAGGTGCGACCAGTCTGCCGCTGGCTGAGCGATGCACCGGCCTCATCGCCGTCGACGGCCAGCCCGATCTCCTCGCAGAGGCCGCGCGGGCGGCGGGCGAGATGGGCGTTCCGGTGACACCCATCGAGGGACGATGGCCCGGCGTGGCAGCAGAGACACCCGCCGCCGATGTCGCGGTGTGCGGGCATGTTGCCTACAACGCACCCGATCTCGACAACTTCCTGATCGCGATGTCCCAACACGCTCGTGCGCGCGTCGTCATGGAGCTCACCGACCACCATCCGTGGTCGTGGATGAACGATCTGTGGTCACGCTTCCATGGCTCGGAGCGCCCGGCCGGACCCAGCGCTGACGATGCCGAGCAGCTCTGTCGGGCGCTGGGATTCGCGGTCCGGCGTGAGGATCGAGTCGATGGCGCCGAGACGGCTGGCGGCGGCTTCGAACGGCGCGAGGATGCCATCGGACTCGTGCGCCGCCGGCTGTGCGTGCCGAGCGAGCGCGACGGCGAGATCGCCGCAGCGCTGGGCACGAGGCTGCGGGAACGCGATGGTCTCTGGAGCGCCGGACCGCCCGAACAGCGAGTGGTCACCCTGTGGTGGGACACCGGGGCGAAGGGGCCTCTCCTCTAGGCGTCCCCCACGGTCGCCGCCGTGAGCACGACCGTGCCGGCCATGCCGTACGTCCCCTGCCCCCCGTCGGGGATCTGTTCGTCGAAGCCCGCCGTGGCGCCGTCGCGCGCCGGCATCTCCAGGCTCAACGTGGGGATCGTCTGGAGGAAGCCGCTGAGCTCCTGTGCCCCAGCGGGGCTGCGCCCTGTCTCTTCGAGACGGAAGAGCAGCTCACCCTTTCGGAGCTTTCCGACCGCCCGCAGGTCGATCCGGTCAGCCTGGACCTGTGCCGTGGGTTCATCGCAGCGAAGGTCGCTCTTCAGCCGCGCCGCG
>JAOUEA010000230.1 GCA_029858935.1 Actinomycetota bacterium | reverse complement strand
CCGAACGTCTTCGACATCGCCTCGACGAATACGAAGTACAGCAGCGTGAACAACAGCGAGACGATCGTGACTCCGAGGCTGCCGAACTGTCGCTGCGCGAGCACCGCCACGAGGATCGCCGAGCCGTTCTGCACGATCATCACCGCGAGGTACACAGAGTTCAGGTAGCGCGGCGGATCGGTCGCGAGCCTGACGAGCAGGGCCGCGTTGCGGCGCCCCTCTTCCTCGAGGGAGAGCGCCCTCACGCGGGTCATGCGGGTCAGCGACGATTCGGCAAGCGCGAGCAGCGATCCGAGCACGACCAGGAACAGCACCAGCAGCCACATCCAGATCACGGGATCGCCACCCCGCTGTATCGCTCCTGGCGCGACCACATCTCGACCCGCTCGTCCGCCTGCTCGTGGTCGTACCCGAGCACGTGAAGGACGCCGTGCACCACGAGCAGCCGCATCTCGGCTTCCGGATCGAGAGGGTTGTGTCGAGCTGCCACGCTCGGCGCGATCACGACGTCGCCCAGCATCCGCACGCCGCCTTCATCGACGTCCTCCTCATCGAGCGGGAACGTCAAGACGTCCGTCGGACCCGGTTCCTGCATGTATCGCTCGTGCAACTCTGCCATCTCATCTTCATCGACCAGCGAGAGCGACAACTCGACCGATCCGTGTCCCTCGGCCAGCAGGGTGGCGCGCGCCAACGCGGCCAGCGCTTCTTCGTCGAGCGCGAGCGGCCCAGCGATCGACGAGCGGTTCGCGACGAGAACCCTCGGATGGCCGCCGTCGTCGTCGTTCATCGAACCAGCGCTCACGGTTCCGCCTTCAGGTTCTGCTGCCCGAACTGACCGTAGGCCTCCACGATGTCCTGCACGATCTTGTGCCGTACGACGTCGCGACCTCCGAGATGACAGAAGGCGATGTCGTCGAGGCCACCGAGGATCTCCTCGACCACCGCGAGCCCGCTCTTGCGCCCCTGCTCCAGATCGACCTGGGTAGCGTCGCCGTTGATCACGGCCTTCGAGCCGAAACCGATGCGCGTGAGGAACATCTTCATCTGCTCCGGAGTCGTGTTCTGCGCCTCGTCGAGGATGACGAACGCATCGTTGAGGGTTCGCCCCCGCATGTAGGCGAGCGGAGCGACCTCGACGGTGCCTCGCTCCATCAGGCGTGGCAAGGTCTCGGCGCCGGTCATCTCGAACAGCGCGTCGTAGAGCGGTCGCATGTACGGATCGATCTTCTCGTACAGCGTGCCCGGAAGGTACCCAAGGCGCTCTCCGGCTTCCACCGCGGGCCGCGTGAGGATGAGTCGTGACACCTGCCGATCGTGCAGGGCTCGTACGGCGGTCGCGACCGCGAGATAGGTCTTTCCCGTGCCCGCAGGACCGATCGCGAACGTGACCGTGTTCGACCGGATCGCGTCGACGAAACGCTTCTGACCGATCGTCTTGGGCGTGATGCCCTTGCCGCGGGCGGTGAGCAGCCGGTCGCCCAACACGTCGGACGGCCGCATGTCGGTGCCGTCGGCCGGCTCGGAGCCGTCGCCCTTGACCAGCGCGATCGTCTGCCCGACCGAGGAATCGCTCAGCTCGTGCCCCTGCTCGAGCAGCACGAGCAGCTCTTCGAAGATGCGCGCCACGCGCTCTGCTTCCTGTTCGCGGCCGTTGACGGTGATCTCGTTCCCACGCACGAGGATCCGGCAATCGAACGCCGATTCGATCAACTTCAGGAAGACGTCGCGCTGGCCGAGGAGGGCCACCATCGGTTGGTTGCCCGGCACGAGGATCTTGACTTGGGTGGTGGCGCTCGCCACGTGTGTCGTCTCTCGGGGCGGTGGCCCCGTTCCCTCCTGGATCGGCAGCTCTGTCACTGACGGCCGCCGACGGCGGCCTGCCCATCACTGTAGCCGAACCTAGCCAGGAGGCCAGCCCATCGGCCGTCCACCCAGCAGATGGAAGTGCAGGTGGAACACCGTCTGTCCGGCGTCGGGACCGACGTTGGTCACCAGGCGCCAGCCACCGTCGGCGATGCCCTCGGCCCGGGCGAGCTGGGTCGCCGCCTGCATGATGTCGGCGAGCACACTGCCGTGGTGGTCTCCGAGCTCGGCCACCGAGGTGACGTGTTCCTTCGGGATGAGCAGGAGGTGGGTCGGTGCCTGCGGATTCGCGTCGCGGAACGCGACGACGCCGTCGGACTCCCGGACGATGTCGGCCGGGATCTCGCGGGCCGCGATGCGGCAGAAGAGACAGGAACTGTCCATCAGCCCAGCCTACCCCGGCGGTCCGGACCCCGCTCAGAACTCGGGCCGCCGAAGACGAGCGGGCGCCGGCTCACGCTTCGACGACTGCTCGCCTCGCAGCTCCGACAGGCGCTCCCAGATCTTGCGTTCGTCACGGGAGAGGTCGACGGGCGTCACCACGTGAAGGGTCACGTAGAGGTCGCCGCGCCCCCGTCGGTTCACGTTCGGCACGCCCTTCCCCTTGATGCGAACGACGGTGCCCGACTCCGTGCCGGGCTCGACGCTGATGCGCTCGGGCCCGTCGAGGTCCTCGATCTCGAGCTCCGCGCCGAGGGTCGCCTGGGTCATCGAGATGTCGAGCACCGTGAACAGATCCTGGCCGCGTCGCTCGAACTCCTCGGCAGGCTCGACCGCGATGCCGACGTAGAGGTCGCCCTCTGGGCCACCGGCGACGCCCGCGTGCCCATTGCCGGCGACCCGCAGCTCCATCCCGTCGGACACACCCGCCGGGATGTCGATCGTGACCGTCGTCTGCTGCGTTCGGCGACCCTCGCCGAAGCACGCCGCGCATGGATCCAGCACTTCCTGCCCGGTGCCCCGGCACGCGGTGCACGGTGCCGCGGTCATCACCGTGCCGAAGACGCTTCGACGCACGGCCTGCACCTGCCCCTGTCCGGCGCACGCGCGGCACGAGATCGGCGCCGTGCCCGGCTCGGCGCCGTTGCCCTGGCACCGGTCGCAAGCCACGAGCCGTTCGATCTCGAGATCGCGGCGAACGCCGAAGACCGCGTCACGGAAACCGAGCACGATGCGCACGCCGAGGTCCTCGCCGTGTTGCACGCGGGACCGTGGGCCCCGCCGCCTGCTTCCGCCGCCCCCGAACCCGCCCTGGCCGAAGAACATGTCGAAGATGTCCTGGATGTCGGTGAACCCCGCTCCCGCCGGCCCGCCGGTGCTGCCGAAGGCGTCGTACTGACGACGCTTGCCTGGGTCGCTCAGGATCTCGTACGCGCCGGCGACCTCCTTGAAGCGCTCCTCGGCGGCGGTGTCGCCGTTGACGTCGGGGTGCAGCTCCCGCGCCAGACGCCGGTAGGCCCGCTTGATGTCGTCGTCGGTCGCATCGCGCGAGACGCCGAGCACCTCGTACAGATCGCGCACGGTCGCCATCTACTGATCGAGCTCCGTCGCGAGCTCGGACAAGCGCTTGGCAACCGCG
>JAOUEA010000229.1 GCA_029858935.1 Actinomycetota bacterium | reverse complement strand
CGCTCACGCCGTCCACGATCATTTCGCGACAGCCGCCGACGTCGGTCGCGACCACCGGGAGCTCACACCCGGCGGCTTCTGCGAGCACCAGCGGCAACGCTTCGCTGTCGGAGCACAGCACCGAGCCGTCGGCGGCGCTCATCAGCGCCTCGGGATCGTCGCGAAGGCCCAAGAGCGAGATCCGGCCACCGGCGGGCGATGCCGCGACGAGTGCTTCGAGTCGGGGGCGTTCATCGCCGTCCCCGGCCACGACGAGGCAGGGTTCGCCGCCGAGCCCCTCGAACGCCCGCAGCAGCAGATCGTGGCGCTTGAGGGCTCGCAGCGTTCCCACCGCGAGCCATGTGAACGTGTCCGCATCGAGTCCGAGCTCCTCTCGGACCCGGTTCCTCGCGGGTTCCGATCGCCGGAAACGGTCGAGATCCACCCCGTTCGGTACCCACATCGCTCGTTCCCGCGACACGACGCCCGCATCGACGTAGCGATCGAGCACCGTCCTCGACACGTGGGTCGTCACGGTCGAGAGGCGATCGGTCAACCGCATCGCAACCAGGCGCGCCTTTCCTTCTTCGCCATCGCTGTGTGAGGTGCTGATCAGTGGGCGCTTCGAGCCCGACCAAATGCGGGCGAGCCGCGCGAGCAGGTTGGCGTGGATCATGTGGCTGTGCACGACACCGGGGCGCAGACGACCGACGAGGCGACGCAGTCCCACGAACGCCGAGGGGAGCCGCATCGCGCGGTCGAGCCCGAGGTGCTCGGTCCAGATGCCTGCTGCCTCCAGACGGTCCGGGGCACGTCGCGGAGTCTTGAGACTGACGATCGCCACGGCCCACCCGCGCGAGGCGAGTCGCACCGCCAGTTCCTCGACCTGATGCTCCGCGCCTCCGACCGCGAGCTCGGTCGAGACGAAGAGCACGTCGACGCGTTTCGGTCGCTGCACGTGCGAAGCCTAACGAGCGCGACCCGCCCGGCCTGTAGCCGCGTGTTGCCGTCCGGCCGGCCACGTCCGTATCCTTCCGGGTGCCGCAGACAGCAGGGGCGCTCGTCGCGCGTAATCCCTTTCTCCAGGGCACCTGCCGAGGCGAACGGAACAGCGCAGCACCTGACGATGCGCGTCTCCGCTGTCTGCGGAGGCGCGTTGTTTCATGTCAGGAGGCGCGATGCCCAAACAGGAGAAGATCGAACGGGTCGCTGAGCTGAAGGAGCGGATCGAAGGATCCGATGCCCTGCTGCTTGCCGAATACCGAGGTCTCACGGTGTCGGAGATCACCGAGCTCCGCCGGTCCCTCGCCGAGGGCGGCACGAAGTTCCAGGTGGTCAAGAACACCCTGATGCGACGGGCGGTCAACGACGCCGGCGTCGCGGAGCTCGAGGTCCTGTTGGAGGGGCCCTCCGCGGTGGCCTTCGTCCAGGGCGACCCGGTGGCGGCCGCGAAGTCGGTCGTCGATGCCGCGAAGAAGTACCCCACCCTGGAGCTCAAGGGCGGGTTCATGGACGGCAAGATGCTCTCGTCCGACGACGCGAAAGCGCTCTCCAAGCTCGAGTCGCGCGAGGAGATGCTGTCGAAGTTCGCCGGTTTGGTGAAGTCGGAGATGTCGAAGGCAGCGGCGCTGTTCGTCGGCGCGCAGTCGAAGTTCGTCTCGCTGCTCGAGGCCTACAAGGACAAGCTGCCCAGCGAGGAGGTCGCCGAAGCTCCCGCCGAACCGGAAGCCGCGGAGCCAGACGCGTCCGAGCCGGAAGCAGCCGAACCGGAAGCGAGCGCAGAACCACAGCCCGAGGCCGACGCCACGCCCGCCGAGGCCGGCGACGAGACGACCGAGGCCGAGGCCTCGAGCGCAGAGGAGGAATGACCCATGGCGAAGATGTCCACCGACGACCTGTTGGCGCAGTTCAAGGAGATGACCCTGCTCGAGCTGTCTGAGTTCATCAAGCAGTTCGAGGAGACGTTCGACGTGACCGCCGCGGCCGCCGCGCCGGTCATGATGGCCGCGCCTGGCGGCGGAGACGGCGAGGCCGCAGCCGAGGAGCAGGACGAGTTCGACGTGATCCTCACCGGCGCCGGCGACAAGAAGATCCAGGTGATCAAGGAGGTGCGCGCGCTCACGAGCTTGGGCCTGAAGGAGGCCAAGGACCTCGTCGACGGCGCCCCTCAACCGGTGCTCGAGAAGGTCAAGAAAGAGGACGCCGACAAGGCCAAGGAAGCCCTCGAGGGCGCCGGGGCCAGCGTCGAGGTCAAGTAGCGCAAGCGCTTTCCCCAGTCACGAACTCCAGGAGCGGGGTCCCGGTCGGGACCCCGCTTCGCCGTTGCTCATCTTCTCGACCTTCGCCCTCGAAGTCCGCCGAATCGCCTGTGCTATCGTGCCGTTTCGTAGGAACGCAGGTGCCGACTATGCGAGGGGGATCGGGCACCATGAGGTACGACGAAGAAGGACGGCACTTCGGCAATCGCCTCCGCGAGACGCGACTCGCGTCGGGACTGAGCCAGTCGGAACTCGAAGAGCTGTCGGGCATCCCGAAGGCGCGGTTGTCTCGCTACGAGAACGGACACGTCGAGCCGTCGATCCAGACGCTGGCGCGGCTGGCACGAGCGCTGAACGTGTCCGAGGCTTCGTTGCTCGGAGACCGCCGAGCGGTCATGGAGGACTTCTTCCGGGTCCTCGAGGAACGCGGCGTCACCATGACCTCGAGGGAGCAAGGCGGCCGTCTCGCTCAGGCGGTGGCCGACATGGTCCAAGCGCTCGGCGGCATCGAGTCGGTCGCAGGGCCTGGTGCCGACCGGGATCTGGCGGTCGCCGGATACGCGTCGAGGGCCGTCGCCACGACCTAGCCGGTTTCTCCTCCCCCGGAGCGCCGGGGTCGAGGTGGTAGCGGGCGCTTTGTCAGCGGTTCGCGTCGGCACGTTGATGTTCGATCACGTCGTCGAGGATGTCGTCGAGCGTGCGCTTGGGTGACCAGCCGGTCAACGCGGAGATCTTCGCGATGTCGGGCACCCGGCGTTCCATGTCCTCGAAACCTTCCTCGTAGGCGACCTCGTAGGGCACTCGCACGATCCGCGACGTCGAGCCGGTCTTCGCGACGACGAGCTCGGCCAGCTCGCCGACCGACACCTCGTTGGGAGCGCCGATGTTGAAGGGGTCGCCGGGGCTGTCCGGGTGATCCAGCAACCCGACCACGGCGGCGACCGTGTCCAGCACGTGGCAGAAACACCGGCGCTGCTCGCCGGTTCCGTAGACGGTCACGTCCTCGCCTGCCAGCGCTTGGCGCACGAGCGAGGGCACCACCATGCCGTAGGCGCCGGTCTGTCGCGGCCCCACGCAGTTGAAGAAGCGCACCACGATCGCTTCGGTCCCCCGTTCCTTCCAGTAGGCGTGGGCGAGGATCTCATCGACCGCCTTCGCCTCGCTGTACGACCAGCGGGCGACGAACGGCGAGCCGAGGATGCGATCGCTCGTCTCGGGTAAGGGGC
>JAOUEA010000228.1 GCA_029858935.1 Actinomycetota bacterium | reverse complement strand
TAGGCTTGAACGTCCGCTGCATCAAGTCAGGGGGCAGTGGCGGTGTACGGCCCTCGGCCTCGATGGCCTCGAGGTAACCGGCGGGGTTCACGAGCCGATTCTTCGCCCACTCGATCTCTCCCGCGAGCTCGCGCCGGGGCAAGAAGCGGTAGGCGCCTGGGAGCCCGTTCGCGATGGGGTTCAGGATCTGCGCCTTCGTGTTCAACACCTCGGGGAGGTCTCGTCCCGTGAATCGTGGCCACAGCGAGCTAAGTTGGCGAAGGGCCGAAGCATGGAAGGTGCGCGCTTCGACGTCGGTGAGGACGCCGAGTTCGGAGAGCCGTCGTTTGAGCTCGCCGGCGGCCTTCTGGGTGAAGGTGACGGCGAGTACCTGGCGGGGTTCGAACGCGCCGGACCCTACCTGGTTCGCGATGCGGTGTGTGATCGTGGTGGTCTTGCCGGTGCCTGCACCGGCCAGGATCGCTACCGGGCCCCGCACAGCCTCCGCGGCCTGCCGCTGGGCGGAGTTCAGTCCCTCGAGCGGATCGGCTCCGGTCGCCATGGCGGCGACGCTACCAGCGACGCGCGACATCGCATGAGGAAACCGTTTCAGCATCGAGAGCTGCCGGCCGATAGGAACGGTATGGCTCTGGTGGAGAACAGGCCGCCCGCGGACGTGTCGGGCCGCGTGCCGCTGCACTATGCAGCGCTGTTCGGCGACCTCCACCGCGCCCGGGAGCTGATCGAGGGCGGGAGCGACGTCGGCATCGGGGATCACGACGGTCTCACCCCGCTGCACTATGCGGCGCAGGGGTGTTCGGTCGCTGTGGCGAACCTGCTGTTGGCGAACGGGGCCGATATCGATGCCGAAGACGTCGACGGCAACACGCCGCTGTGGAGCGCAACCCTCCGTACTCGTGGGGAAGGCCCGATCGTGATCCTGCTGCTCGGGGCCGGGGCCGACCCGCATCACGAGAACCGCGAAGGCCGCACCCCCGCCAAGCTCGCGAAGGCGCTCGGCGGCGTCGAGATGGCACTGCGCACCGCCGGCTGAGCTTCGACCACCGTCCCAACCTCGAGACCCCGCTACGCTGGTCGTCATGAGCGACCGGCCCGCGACCCTCGGCGCCCTCCGTGCGTCGGGCTTCCCCGACCGTACGGTCAAGCAGGAGCTCAAGGAGAATCTGCTCGCCAAGCTCGGCACGGGTGAGACCCTGTTCCCGGGGCTCGTCGGGTTCGACGATTCCGTGCTGCCGGCGCTCGAGCGCGGCATCCTCGCCGGTCACGACCTGATCCTCCTCGGCGAGCGTGGCCAGGCGAAGACTCGCCTGGTTCGAGCGCTCGTGCAGCTGCTCGACGAGCTGACCCCAGCGATCGAGGGCACGGAGACCAACGATCATCCGTATCGTCCGATCAGCTCGCATGGCCGGGCGCTCGTCGATGAGCGGGGCGACGAGACACCGCTCGCGTGGATCCATCGCGACGATCGATACGCGGAGAAGCTCGCCACCCCCGACGCGAGCGTCGGCGACCTCATCGGCGATGTCGATCCGATCAAGGTGGCCGAGGGTCGCTACCTCGGCGACGAGGGCACGATCCACTACGGCCTGATCCCGCGGACGAATCGTGGCATCGTGGCGATCAACGAGCTGCCCGACCTGCCCGAGCGCATCCAGGTGAGCCTGTTCAACACCCTCGAGGAGCGTGATGTGCAGATCCGTGGCTACCGCATCCGCCTCCCCCTCGACATGTTGTTCGTTGCGACCGCGAACCCCGACGACTACACACACCGGGGTCGGATCGTCTCGCCGCTGAAGGATCGGTTCGGCACCCAGATCCGCACGCACTACCCGGAGACGTTGCGAGAAGAGATCACCATCATGGATCAGGAAGCCGCCACGATCGATGCGTCGGTCCCGCTCCGCGTGCCGGTCTTCATGAAGGAAGTTCTCGCCGCGCTCACCGCCGAATTGCGCCGCTCTTCCCACGTGAACCATCGCAGTGGTATCAGCGCGCGCTATTCGATCGGCAACCTCGAAACGCTGCAGGCCGCGGCCATGCGCCGGGCAGCTCGTGCGGGCGAACCCGAGGCCGTGCCTCGCGTGATCGATCTCCCTGCCGTGCTGGCGAGCTCTGAAGGTCGCGTCGAGTTCGACACGTTCGAGGAAGGTCGCGAGCCCGAGATCCTGCTGCGCGCGATGCGCGTCGCCGAACTCGAGGTCTTCCGTCGGCGACTGTCGGGCTTCGACTTCGCGCCGCTACTGAGCCGATTCGACGACGGCATCTCGATCGAGACGGGGGAACTCACGCCCGCGAGCGACGTGCTCGGCGCGATCGGAAACCTGCCCGGCCTCGCCACGTTGCTCGAGCGTCTCGGGATCGAGGAAGAGAGCCCCGGGGCCGCTGCCAGTGCCCTTGAATTCGCACTCGAGGGCCTTTACCTCTCGCGCCGGCTCAACAAGGACGGCGGAGACCGAGCCGCGACCTACTCCGGTCCTGCGGCCGGCTGAGGGCTCGCAGCGTAGTATCCGGGCGCGATGTCAGAGGTTCACACCTGGGTCGGGTACGCCGTGGTCGCGTTGTTCGCGATCGGCTGGCTCTGGCCGCTCGTGACGCTGATCGGCCGGCATGGTCCCGGCGAACGCTACTGGCAGTGGCTCACGGTCGCCCAGATCGTGGCGGGGCTACAGGCAATGATCGGCATCGTGCTGCTGCTGATGGGACGGCGCCCCTCGACCTGGCTGCATTTCGTCTACGGCTTCGGTCCGATCCTCGTCTTGTTCATCGCACATGCGCTGGCGCGCGACGTTCAGAAGACCCAGCCCGGTGCGAAACCGATCCAGCCGTGGGTGCCGTTCGCGTTCGCCGCGTTCATCTGCTTCGGTCTGACCCTTCGCGGCCTCATGACCGGCCTCGGCATCGGCTGACCTCAAGACCGACGGTGTGTCGGTCGATTCTGGGAACCATGGCTGTGCCGGACACTGGGTCGAACGCTCATGCCGCCGTGGCTCGGGCTCTCGGCCGCCTCGACGCGTACAGCTTCTTCACGCTGCCCGGTCACGGATGGAACGCCGACTTCGCCGTGATCGGTACCACCGGTGCCTTCCTGATCGCGGCATGCGATCTCGAGGGCGTGGCGCGCGTCGACTGCAGGCGTCCGACCGTCGGGAACACGGCGGTGCCCAACCTGCGGAAGCTGCGATCGGGCCTGCGCCGCTTCTCAGCACGGCTTTCCGACGCGTCGATGTTCGCCCAGGTGATGCCCCTGGTGTGCCTGACCCGGGCGATCGCCGGTCCTCCCGTCGAGGGTGCCGGTGTGCGCTTCGTGAAGGTCGACGATCTCGCCCGCGAGATCTCGGCCCGTCCCGGAGCGCAGTCGCACACGCGCGCACAGGCCGCCGCACGTGTGCTCGGCGTTCACATCGCGGGCGACCAGAAGCGCCATTTCACGGTGCGCGGCTGATCGACGCACCCTCCTGGCTCCACCC
>JAOUEA010000227.1 GCA_029858935.1 Actinomycetota bacterium | reverse complement strand
CGCCCGACCTCTCCCTCGTGCCGGCCGGATTCCGACGCCGGGTGCTCGAAGTCGTGGCCACGATCCCGTTCGGGGAACTGTGGACCTACGGCGACGTGGCGGGTCTGGCGGGCAGCCCTCGAGCCTCGCGGGCTGCGGGCAGCGCGCTCGCGGGATGCCCGATCGAACTGTTCGTTCCGTGCCACCGCGTCGTGCACGCGGGCGGAACGATCGGGGGATACGGACGACACGAGGATCGCAAACGCTGGCTCCTGCGACACGAGGGTGCCCTGCCTTGATCGTTCCGGCTCGGACTCCTCCGGGACGTACCGTGAGCTCATGCGAGAGGATGTGGGCATGCCGCGCCGCCTCCTGCCCGTCACGGTCACGTTCGTGCTGCTCGCAGCCGCGTGCTCCGACTCCGGAGCACCATCGTCCCCGGCGACGTCGACCGTTGGGCTGGCCGGCGATGCCGCATCGTTCTCGGCCCAGGTGGCGAGCTCGGATCTGGCCACCGGCTCCCCCGAGGCCGTGCAGGTTGGCGTGTTCTCGAGCACGGCCGATGCGGGTGTTCAGCTGCTCTCGTTCGGAAGCATCGACGTCACGTTCAGCTATCTGGGAACCGATGGAAGCCAGCCCCCGCAGGAGGGCCCGTCGACCGCCGCTGACTTCGTCGCAGCGCCTGGCGAGGGATCGTCCGGCGGCGATGGCCCGACGCTGACGGATCCGGCCGACGTCGCCGGGGTCTACGTCACCCCCGAGGTCACGTTCCCGCAGCCAGGCATCTGGAACGCCACCGTGACCGCCTCGGTCGATGGGGAGACGCCCGTCACGCTCGACGCTGCGTTCTCGGTCTATGCCAAGCATCGCATCCCCGCCCCCGGCGACGAGGCGCTCGCGACGAAGAACCTCACGCTCGACTCCAAAGGCGCGCCGGCCGTCGCGATCGACTCCCGTGCGCAGGACGGGGCCAAGGTGCCCGATCCCGCTCTTCACGAGCGCACGATCGCCGAGGCACTCCATGCCGGCCGTCCGATCTTGGTCCAGTTCGCCACCCCCGTGTACTGCATGAGCAACTTCTGCGGACCCACCGTCGAGGCGCAGGAGGCACTTGCCTCCGAGTACCACGGGGTCGCCGAGTTCATCCACGTCGAGATCTGGCGCGATTTCGACGAGAGCGTCGTCAACCAGGCCGCAGCAGACTGGTTGCTGCGCGACGGCGACCTCACCGAGCCCTGGATGTTCCTGATCGACGGCGATGGGGTGATCGTCGGACGTTGGGGGCCCCTGTTCGATCTCGACGACGTGAGAACCGCACTCGACGCGTTGCCCGGGTGATCGCGATCACCGCTCTTCCTCCCCTTCCACCACCGGACCCGTAGCATGGACGACATGGAACAGCAGCCGGTGATCCCGCCCCCGCCTCCGGGTGACGAGCGCTGCTACCGGCACCCGGGGGTCGCCACCGGCGTGCACTGCACCCGGTGTGGTCGTCCGATCTGCACCGAGTGCATGATCGCCGCCCCGGTGGGGCACCAGTGCCCGACCTGCGTCGGCGAGGCGCGGAGCGAATACCGCAAAGGGCCAGGCCGGCGCGTCGCGATCGCGAACGCCAAGGCCACGAACGTGACGAGCGTGATCCTGGCGTTGATGGGCATCGGATACGTGCTCGAGGTCGTGGCCGGCGGGGCGGGATCGCTGATGAGCGGACCCACCACGCTCGATCTCGTCCGACTCGGCGCATCGGTGGGTCTGGCACAACTCCCGAGCGGCGACGTCGTCGGCATCGCAACTGGGCAGGAATGGCGCATGGTGACCGCGATCTTCCTGCACGGAGGCATCCTGCACCTGCTGATGAACGGCTACGCGCTCTGGATCTTCGGCCCCGTCGTGGAACGAGAGCTGGGACGCTCCCGGTTCCTGTTCATCTTCGTCACGACAGGATTGTTCGCGAGCGCTGCCTCATATGCCTTCGCGAGCGAACCGGCGCAGGTCGGAGTCGGCGCGTCGGGAGCCATCTTCGGCGTCGTCGGCGCGTTCGTCGCCTACAACTACCGGCATCGTGAGCTCGCGCTGGCAGCCGCGCGCCTGCGGGGGCTCGTGCCGTTCCTGATCCTGAACGTGATCTTGACGTTCTCGTTCCCCCTGATCGACTGGCGCGCCCACGTCGGCGGATTCGTCGCCGGTCTGGTCGCGGGTGTGGTCGCGGAAGGCTGGGGGCGGCGGTCGGCGCGCACGGCCATCGTGGTGGCAGGGTTCGTTGCGCTCGCGATCGCGGCGCTCGCGCTCGCGGCGTGGCGAACGGCGCAGTACCGAGCGGACTTCCCGAGCCTGTTCTGATGGCTCGGCCGTCGGAGGGCTAGGGCACGTCGACATCGGCGATGCCGTAGAGGTAGCCCTCCCGGGTTCCGAGGTAGAGCCACCCCTGCCAGACGGCGGGCGTCGACTCGATGCACCCGTGGAACCGCATCTTCCACAACAACGGTGGCGACGTTGAAGGATCGGAGATGTCCCACGCGTAGAGGTCGCCCAGGCAATCCCCGAGGATCAACACGCCGTCGACGACGACCGGCGAGGCGATCGACGGAGCGCCGACCTGCAGCTCGTGCAGGATCGCTCCCGACCCTCGCTCGACCTCGAGCACCCGTCCCGCCGCCGTCGAGAAGAAGACGAGGTCCCCGTAGAGGGCGGGGGTGGACCAACTCCCGCCCGCGCCCTCGAATCCGATCTCGCGAGCATCGATGCTCCAGACGACCGGGTCGTCTGGCCGGCGAGGGTCGAGCTTCATCAATTGCCCGACCTCCTTCGCGCGCTCGTTGAACCGCTGATACTCGGCGGCGACGTACAAGAACCCCTGCCGGTCGAGCACGATCGAGGCGTCGACGTCGTCACCCACCCAGAATCGGAACACGCGCTCGACGTGGGTTCCGCCCGCGAGCAGCTCACGGATATCCCATCCCTGCACGAGGCCGCCCGAGTTCGCGAAGTACACGACGCCCTTGCGGAACGCGACCGAGTTCTCGATCGAGACCTCCTGATCGCCGAGCGAGGCGAGCAATGCATCGTCGAACCCCGGGATCGTCGCGACGACGTCGGGATCGACCGAAACCATGCCCTGATCGTCGGTGCCGCGGTTGAGTCGAACCACGTAGAGCCAGCCGTTCTCAGAGCCCTCGATCAGATGGTCCCGTACGACCAATGGCGCGCCGTCCCAATCGTCGTTGCGCAGTGGTCGAGGCACCGTGGTGCCCGCGTCGAGGCTCCACAGGGTCTCGGGCTCTGGCCGATCGAGTGCCACGATCCGCAGGTGCCCGTCGCGCGAGCCCGCGTAGTAGAGCGGGAATCCATCGGGGTCCGAGGTAGCCGATCCCTTCGCGAGGTCGAGGGTAAGCAGTGGGGCTCGGACGGGCTCACCGGTCTCCCCGTCGACGAAGTGGTACTTGCCGTCGTAGGCACCCTCACGCACCTCGATGCCGCTGCCGGGCGTCACGACCACGTTGGGC
>JAOUEA010000226.1 GCA_029858935.1 Actinomycetota bacterium | reverse complement strand
CACGCACACGAGCGAAACGATCGGCGAGGAGGTTCGCGAACGGCTGGGCGAGATGTCGCCGTCCGAGCGTCGGGTCGCGCGCACGCTGCTCGCGACCTACCCGACCGCGGGACTCGAGAGCCTTCCGCACCTGGCCGACGACGCCGGTGTGACCGGTCCAACGGTGTTGCGGTTCGTGCGGAAGATCGGCTTCGACGGCTACCCCGACTTCCAGCGCTCGCTCCGCCAAGAAGTGCAGGCTCGCACCGAGGGGCTGCCATCGCTCTACCGCACGCGAGGCCCGGCACAGTCCGACGATGTCTTCCGCAGGAGCCGGGAAGCGTTCACCCGCGCCCTCGACGCGACGCTCGCCTCGAGTTCTCTCGAGAGCGATATCGCCGAGGTCGTGGCGCTCCTCGCTGATCGCAAGCGGCGGGTGTGGTTCGTCGGCGGCCGTTTCAGCCAGCTCGTCGCCAACTACCTCTGCCTGCAACTTCGCTTCCTGCGCCCCGGGTGCTCGATCGTGGGCGAGGAGCCCGAACGCCGGGTGCTGGACAGCCTCGAGCTCTCGCGTCGCGATGTGCTCTGCCTGTTCGACTACCGCCGCTACCAGCAGGACACGGTCGACGCGGGCAAGCTCGCAGCGGAGCGAGGCGCCGTGGTCGTCGCCTTCACCGACCCATGGCTTTCGCCCGCGGTCGAGTACTCCCGGCACGTGCTGATCTCTCACGCCGACTCGGCTTCGCCGTTCGACTCGCTGCTCGGGGCGTTCGCTCTGACCGAGCTCATCGCGGCGAAGGTCGTGGCCTCGCTGGGTGATGCGGGCAGTGCCAGGGTCGCGGAGCTGGAAGCCGCGCACGGGCGCACGGTCGATCCGCTCGCTGCGGTACCCGATGCGGACGCCGGAGGTGTCGCGGCGGGGTGAATCCACGAGTCGAGACCGATCGTCCGAGCGATGCGGAGGGTGTGCAGACCTGGCTCGAAGAAGCCGGGGTCGCCGCAGTCGCCCTCGGGTTCGTCGACCCCTCGATGATCGTGCGCGTGAAGACGGTCCCCGTCGCTCGTTTCGCTCGGGTCGCCGCCTCGGGGGTCGGGCTGTCCACCCTGTTCAACGTGGCGATGTCGAACGACCAGTTCGCGTTGCTTCCCGGCTACATCGACGGCCCGAGTGGAGACATCCGGCTGCGACCCGATGTCGCGGCGACCGTGCCGCTCGCCGCGATGCCCGGGTGGGCGTGGGCGCCCGTGTACCAATTCAGCCAAGCGGGGGAGCCCTACCCGGGATGCCCTCGCGCGTTCGCGCACGGCATGGCCGACGCGGTCGCCGCTCGGGGGTCATCGGTGCAGGCAGCCTTCGAGTTCGAGTTCTCCGTCGGCCTACGTCGCGGCGACGACACGTTCGAGCCGGCGCACGAGGGTCCCGGCTACAGCGACATCGCGATCGTCGCGAACCACGACTTCGCCCTCGACCTCATCACGACGACACAGGCTCAGGGCCTCGATCTGCAGCAGTTCCATCCGGAGTATGCCGACGGACAGTTCGAGATGTCGATCGCGCCTCGTCCGCCCGTCGAGGCGGCCGACGCGGCGATGGTCGTGCGCCAAACCGTGCGGGCGGTCGCTCGGCGGCACGGGCTCAGGGCGTCGTTCGCACCGCAGGTCGGCCCCGATACCGGCAACGGCACGCACCTGCACCTGAGCCTGTGGGAGGGGGACCGCAACCTGATGTCGGGAGGCAAGGGCCCGGCGGGCATGCACCAGCGGGGAGCATCGTTCGTGGCCGGCATCCTGCACGAGCTTCCTGCGCTCGTCGGCGTGACCGTCCCGACGGCCCTGGGGTATCTGCGATTGCGACCGCACCATTGGTCGGGTGCGATGCAGTGCTGGGGAACCGAGAATCGAGAGGCTGCCCTACGATTCATCGAAGGCCCGACCCCCGCGACCGCCCGGGGAGCGAACATCGAGATCAAGCCGCTCGATGGCACGGCGAACCCCTACCTGGCGGTCGGCGCCGCGCTGGCGGCCGCGCTCCATGGACTCGACCGGGACGACCGCCTGCCTCCGCAAACCGTCGAGGACCCCGACGGACTGCCCGACCAGGTCAAGGCCGAGCGGAACGTTCGACAGCTACCCTCCTCGCTGTCCGAAGCCGTCGAGCACCTCGCCGGGTCCTCGGTGCTCCGCGATGCGATGGGCGAGTTCCTGTTCGAGACGTTCCTCGCGACCCGGCGGGGGGAGTGCGAACAGACGGCGGGACTCGACGACGACGAGTTGATCCGCCGCCTACGCTGGCGGTACTGACGAGCCTCCAACGGGCTCAGGGGGAGCGAATCCGATGGCCCGAGTCGATCTCACCGGCGCCGACATCATCGACGCACACTGTCATCCGTTCCGGTCCCAGGACCTACTCGACCGCGACCCTCGCTCCTTCGAGACACGGTGCATGTTCCTCGGCACGGCTCTGATCTCGTCGAACCACGCCAACCTCGAGGCGGCCGCCTTCGCCGAGGAGCTGACCGAGACGACGATGTTCGGGCTTGCGCTTCGGCGGTGGATCGCGGGATATCTCGGGTGCGAGCCGACGAAGGAAGCCGTGGTGGCCGCTCGCGACGCGGCCCTTCGCGCTGACCCCCCCGGGTACGTGCGGGGGCTGCTCGGGTCCGAACAGGTCGTCGCCGTGGTCGCCGACGAGGGGTACCCGCAGCCTTCGATCCCTCGGGCGGACTTCGAAGCGGCGCTCGGTGGGGTACCGGTGCATCGCGTCGGCCGCATCGAGCCCTGGATCGTCGAAGCCCGAGAGGAGGGAAGCTTCGATGCTGCGGTTCAGCGGTTCGAAGCCGCCATGCACGCCGCTGGGAACGATCCCCGGCTGATCGCGTACAAGACGATCATCGCCTACCGCACCGGTCTGGACATCACGGACCCATCGTCGGCCGATGCGGCCGCGGCCTTCGACCGATGGCGCGGCGACGGATGGCGCGAAACGAGGGAGCATGCCAAGCCCGTCCGCGACTTCCTGCTTCGTCGAGCGTTCGCACTCGCCAAGGAGCACGATCGTGTGTTCCACGTGCACGTGGGCGCCGGTGATCCGGATGTGAACCTCATGCACGCGAGTCCGAAGGATGCGTTCGCGTTCTTCGTGGAGCAACACGACATCCCGATCCTGATGATCCATTCGGGCTGGCCATGGGTCGCCGAGGCAACGTACGTGGGCACCGTGCTGCCCAACGTCTACATGGATCTTTCCGAGCTCGTGCCGTGGGGGTGGGGGCAGATCGACTGGTCGCTCGAGATGATCCTCGGCGCGGTGCCCGCGGCGAAGGTCATGCACGGGTGCGACGAATCGTCGGAGCCCGAGATGTTCCCGGTCTCGGCGCGCCTCGTGCGCCAGGCCCTCGAGCGCGTGCTCGGCAGGTTCATCGAGCGGGACTTCCTGTCGGTGGGCGACGCGGAGTCGATCGGGCGAGGTGTGCTCGCCGACAACGTCCGGCGCCTGCACGGCATCTGACGTCGAGGGCTCCCTCGGGGAAGG
>JAOUEA010000225.1 GCA_029858935.1 Actinomycetota bacterium | reverse complement strand
TGGGTGAGCGAGACGAACCAGTGGGCGAACCAGCAGGTTCGCACCTCGCTCGCCGCCGTCAACGAGGTGGTCGGGGCAGCGGGGGAGCGCCCGAACGTGCTCGTGGTGAACTACGGGGACACCGACGACCCTGCCACCGAGACGAACACGGCGTACGGATGGGCCAAGACGTATTCGAACGTGTTCCGCACCGGTTTGCCGGGCAGGGCGATCGAGCGCTCGGTGACCTACCTCGGCTCACTCGACAACTTCCTCGCGGGCGAGCCGACGACTTCGACCGCCGGGAGCCAGGGCTACAACGATGCCTCGACCGCGCACTGGTGCGAGGCTTTCGGCGGCCCCGACGACCTCTGCGATCCCGACGCCAAGAAGGCGGTCGACTTCCAGGCGCGGTTCGAGGAGTTCCCCGAGGAACCTGTCGTCTTCCTGATCGGGCAGTACTACGGCGGCCTGTGCAACGGTGTCGAGGCGTGCTCGGCCGACCAGCAGGAGCAGGCGCTGCAGGCAGCGACGTCGCGGGGAGTGGAGGTCGGCCCCGACGTCTACGTGATCGAGGGCGCCGGGCTCTGGAGCCCGCCGCAGGGGGTCGTCGAGCGGGCTCAGGCAGCCGCCGCCGACGAGGCAGCCAAGTTCGAGGCACATCCGGGACCGCTCGAGAACCTGCCCCAGAACCTGCTGGTGATCGCGCTGCTCGCGTTGTTGCTGATCGTGCCCGGCTGGCTCGCTGCGAGTTGGCTCGGCATCCGTACGACCGTCGATCGCATCGCGCTCATCCCCGGCATGTCGGTGGTGATCGTGCTGCTGTCCGGTGTCGCGGTGCTCGCCATCTGGCGAGGGCCGCTCAGCGTCACCAAGGGATGGGTCGTGGTCGTCGTCGCGATCGGGGTGGGTGCCGCGCTGCGCATGGCCGACGCGTGGCTGCGGCGACCGCTCGACGCGTTCGCCGGGTTCTTCAACTCGATGTTCGCGTCCTTCTCGAACCGGGACTTCACGGTGCTCGTCGGCGTGCAGTTCCTCGCACAAGCCGGACAGGGGGTCGTTCAGGGCGCGATCGCCAAGTCGCTCGCGTTCGGCGGGCAAGAGGGATTCGACGTCCAGAACCTTCCGTCGGCCGACTACCTGCTCACCGTCGTACTCGCCCTCTATGTGCCGTACACGCTGATCTCGCCGTTCATCGGCGTGTTCATCGACAGGTTCCCTCGTCGCCGCGTCGTGTGGTGGTCCGACATCGTCACGGCCGTCGTCGTCGTCGCCGTCGCGCTCACGGTGCTGCTGCCGCTCGGGTCCGACACGACAGAGGGGAAGGCGTTCGCGACGGGTGCGCTGATCGTCGGATTGCTTTGCGTGCAGGCCTGTGTGCGCATCGCCCTCGCGGTGAAGTCGGCGGCCATGCCCGACGTGCTCTCGGGCAAGGACCTCCTGCAGGGCAACGGCTTGTCGCAGGCGGGCGGCGCGCTCGCCCAGATCTTCGGCATCGTGTTCGGGGGCGCGCTCGCCGGGTTCGTGCCGCCGTTCGTGCCCGTGATCGTCGGTGCCGTGGTGCTCCTCATCGGCGCGCTCGTCGCCAAGCAGCTGCGCCACGCAGAGCTGCGCCCACACGAGACGACCTTCTCCCAGGAAGCTTCCCAGGTCGTGCGGAACATCGTGGCCGGCCTCAAGGAGGTGGCGAGCCGAGCACCGGCGGCGCTGGGGCTCTCGTCGTTCCAGATGCTCCGCTACCAGTTCTGGGGATTCGGCCTGTTCGTGTTCGGCCTCTACGCGAAGAACCTCGTGGCGGGCGGTGATTCCGACACCCTCGCGCTCGCCCTGTCGGGTCTCGGGGGTCTGGCGGGTGGAGCGCTGGGCATGGTCGTCGCCCAGAAATACAAGGACCGGGTGCCGCCGGTTCGGTTGCTACTGGCGTCCATGGTGCTGCTCGGCATCGGCACGATCGTCGGTGGCGCGTTCGTCTCGGTCGCGGGGTTCGCCGTGATGCTGTTCATCGGGTTCTTCTCGTTCTTCGTGGGCAAGATCTCTGCCGACACGATCATGCAGCAGACCATGCCCGATGATTTCCGAGGCCGTGCGTTCGCCCTGTTCGACATCGCCTACAACCTCGGTTACATCATCCCGGCGCTGGTCCTGTTCTTCCTCTGGACCGAGGACAGCGAGGTCACGACGCGCTCGATCTTGCTCGTGTCGGGGGTCGTGTTCCTCGGGCTCACGACGCTCGTCGCCGCGTGGGCTCGACGCATCAGAGAGCAGTTCGCGCCGCAGGACGATCTGGTCGAGGTGGACGGAGAGATCGCGCTGCCGGCTCAGGTCGACTGAGCGTCGCTCGGTTCAGCTCGAGGGGACGATGTCGCGCGCGAACGACGGGAAGTAGCGCGGGATGTGCGCGAGGTCGAACGAGGCCATGATCTGCTCCTTCGGCTCTCGTTCCAGCAGGAAGCGAAACGATGCTTCGACGAGTCCTTCCGGCGTCCGGTAACCGCCGCCGAACTGCTCCCAGTCAGCTCGAGACACGGTGAGGTCGTGCTCGGTCTCCGAGCCGTCATCGTCGATCAATCGCACATGGAATCGTGAAAGCAGGTTCTCCACGTCGTCGCGCGTGATCTCGATCGTCGTCACGTTCGTTGCATCGCCAGGCATCGAATGAAGCATCGTACTCTCGGGCACAATGCTTGAGGTAATCGGCACCCGTGGCTGAGCTCCGCACCGACGACGCGACCCTTCACTTCGAGGTCGAAGGCTCCGGGAAGCCGGTCACGGTGTTCGCACACGGACTGACCAATTCCTGCATGGAGCTCGCAGCGTTCACCCCGATGGCTCCCGGCACCAAGGTCAGGTTCTGCTTCCGGGGCCACGGCCACTCGAGCACGCCCGGACCGGGGGCCTACCGCTACGCAGACCTCGCGCGAGACCTCGATGCCATCGCCTCAGAAACCGGCGCAAGCCAGGCGGTCGGAACCTCACTCGGGGCCGGGGCACTCGCTCGTCTGATCGCCGGGCAGCCGGATCGCTTCGAGCGGGTCGTCTTCGTGCTCCCGTCCATCCTCGAGGGCTCGATCGGGATCAGTCCGATCGTGGAACGCACCGCGGAGCTGCTGGAAACGTTGCCTCGCGAGCAGGCGATCGAGGCGATCCTGCGGGAGTCGGGGCGGGCTCGCACCTATGAGGTGAACCCGGGCCTGCGGGCCTTCGACCTTGTGATGTGGCAGGACATGAACCCGGTCGGCGTGGCCCGTGCCATCCGGGAAGCGGTGCGCGACGTTGCGGTTCCCGATCTGGACGCGCTCGGCCGGGTGGTCGCGCCGGCACTCGTGATCGCGCGCGAAGGCGACCCGATCCATCCCGCGTCGGTGGCGCGTCGACTCGGTGAGGTGCTGCAGGACGTCGATCTCGTGGTGCTCGATTCCGAGAGCGACTTCTTGGCGTCGATCGGGATGCTCGTCGACAGGGTGAGCCGCCATCTGTCGGGTGCGGAGTGAGCGAAGCTCCGGCGAGCAGGCGTGCCACCGACCGCCGAGGGGAGCTCATCGGCTCAGCGCTCTC
>JAOUEA010000043.1 GCA_029858935.1 Actinomycetota bacterium | reverse complement strand
TCCACGAACTGGCTGCGTAGACTTTCGGCATGGAAGCCGTGGATCCGGACGCTCGCAGCGTGCCGAGAGGGGATCGACTCAGGTCGTTGAATCTATGGGCCGGCGCCCTGCATCTGGCGCAGGGCGTCGCGATCCTCGTCCTGTCCACGGAGTTCGCGCTGCCGGTGATGTCGTTCTTCCTGGGATTCGAGGAAGGACGAACACCGGCCCTGCAGCCCGATCCGCAGGTGCTGTTCGACCTACGCATCGGCCCGATGGTCGCGGCGTTCCTCTTCCTCTCGGCCTTCGCCCACGTGGTGATCGCCTCGCCACTGGGGTATCCGCGGTATCGCGCGGATCTTGCACGTGGCATGAATCGGGCGCGCTGGATCGAGTACTCGGTCAGCTCGTCGGTGATGATCGTGATCGTCGCCATGCTCGTGGGTATCTACGACGTCGCCGCCCTGCTGCTGATCGCGGCAGTGAACGCCTGCATGATCCTGTTCGGGTGGGCGATGGAGGTCCTCAATCAGACGACCGAGCGAACGAACTGGCTGTCGTACTGGTTCGGGGTCTTCGCCGGGGCGATGCCATGGGTGGCGATCGCGATCTACCTAGCTGGCGCAGGCGGCGGCGAGAACGGTCCTCCCACGTTCGTCTACTTCATCTTCGTGTCGATCTTCCTCTTCTTCAACGTGTTCGCGATCAACATGCTGCTGCAGTACCGCAAGGTGGGCCCCTGGAGCGACTACCTCTACGGCGAGCGCGCCTACATCGTGCTCAGCCTTACGGCGAAGTCGTTGCTGGCGTGGCAGGTGTTCGCCGGCACCCTGCGTCCCGAGTAGGAGGTTGTCTTGAGCTCTGACGAGACCATCGACGGGTCGCTGGCGATCGCGGCCGTCTCCGACAAGCTCGGCATCCCGATCCCGACGATCCGATCGTGGGAGCGACGCTACGGTTTCCCGACGCCCTCCAGAACGCCGGGCAAGCACCGTCGGTATACGCGCACCGAGATCGACGACCTCCGTGCAGTGCGAGATGCGATCACACAAGGTCACCCGGCCAGCGTGGCCGTCACGCTCGTGCGGGACGGTGCCCCTACGGCTCCGCCTCGCCGTGAGGAGGTCGAGGCCTTGTTGGGGGCCGGCATGCGTCTGGACCCGAACGCCGCGAGGATCGTGCTGCACGATGCGACCGAGTCCGTCGGTGCCGAGCGCGCCATCGTCGAGGTGGCACTGCCTGCCCTGCAGGAGGTTGGATCCCGCTGGAAGACGGGCACGTGCGATGTCGCCAACGAGCATCTGTTGACCGACTCGATCCGGTCGTGGCTCGCCCGACTCTCGACGATGGCCCGACCCCCTGGGCGGCCCCCCACCGCCGTGCTGTGCTGCGGGCCGAAGGAGCTCCACAGCGTGGGACTCGAAGCGTTCGGCGCGATGCTCACCCGGCGCGGCTGGTCGATCGTTCAGCTCGGCCCGTTGACCCCTGTGGACGCGCTCGTCTCGTCGGTGGTCGAGACGAGAGCCCGGGTCGCAGTGGTGGTCGCCCAGCGAAGCGTGAATCGCCGAAGTACGTTGGCCTCGATCGAAGCCGTCGATCGCCTCAACGGCACCGACACCTTCTATGCGGGCGGCGCCTTCTCTTCGGCGAGTTCCCGTCGCGGCGTTCCGGGAACCTACCTGGGGTCCGATCTGATCGAAGCCGCGGGCGTGGTCGAAGCCGTGATCTCGAGCGAGTTAGGTCGTGGCCGCCTCGGTGATCGGGGCCGCGTATCCCGTGGCACGTAGCAGCTCCGGATGGTTCCAGGGTCGGATGATGCGAGCGTCGTCCACGTGGGCGAGCTCGTCGACGTAGCGGCGCACGTACATGCCAGCCGAGTCGAACCGAGTGGCTTGCCGAACCGGGTTCAGGGCTCGACTCCGCCGGCCTGGGACGCCGGTGCCGGCGACCCATTGCCAGTTGCCCGAGTTGCTGGAAGGGTCGCCGTCGACCAGGTGTCGCGAGAAGTGCCTGGCGCCTTCCTGCCACGGCACGCCGCAGTTGCGAGTCAGGAACGAGGCGGTGATCATGCGAGCGCGATTGTGCATCCAGCCCTCCCGAAGCAGCTGGCGCATGCCGGCGTCGACGAGCGGGAACCCCGTGCGGCCCGCCTTCCATGCTTCGAGCAGGTCCTCGTTGATCCGGCCGGGCTCAGCGGTGCCAGGCCGCAGGTCGCGCCAGGTCATCGTCGGCTCGTCGGCGAGCAGCTGCCGGAAGAAGTCCCGCCAGGCGATCTGCCTCACGAACGCGTCGGTCCCGGGCGTGCCGCTCGCCGTCGTCACGATCTCGGTCGCCGAGACGCAGCCGAACCGAAGGTACGGGGACAGGCGCGAGGTCAGGTCGCCGTCGAGGTCGTTGCGAGTGGTCTCGTAGGCGGTCGCGTCCCGCGCGAGCCATCGGCGCATGCGCGCGCGCCCCGCGCGTTCTCCCCCAGGTGGCAGGTCGCAGGCGGTCGGCGAGTATCGGGACGGCGCGGGCAGCCGCCCGGCATCGATCTCGCGCGGCACGCGCACCGACCTGGGCGCCGGCAGCACCGATCGTCGCGCGTGGCCGGCCCAGGCTCGCAGGTACGGCGTGAACACCCTGTACGCGGACCTGGCGTTCGGCACGACCGCTCCGGGCTCGACCACGGCGCTGCCGGGGAACCCGCGGATCCCGATGTCACGAGCGCCGCACATGGCACGCAGGCGCTCTTCCCGCGATCGGGCATAGGCACTCGCGTCCGAGGTGAAGAACACCGCGTCGCACGCCGTCGAGGTGGCGAGCTCGAGGACCTCGGAACACGTGTCGCCCTCACGAACGACGAGCCGACCGCCCGCGTGAGCGAGCGAACGATCGAGCTCGATCAGCGACTCCGCGAGGAATCGGGCGCGGTTCGGCGAGTTCGCCATGAGCTTCGACTCGATCACGAACAGGGGAACGACCTCGTCGCCCAGCCGGCATGCCTCCGAGAGCGCCGGATGGTCACGGACCCTCAGGTCCCGAGTGAACAGCACCAAGACTCGCATGTCATCGACGGTAGCCGCGCCCGGTCGGGCGACATGCCGAGAACCCGTGCATCTACGTCGTCGGCGCCAGCACGATCTGCCTGACGTCGGTGCGGCCCGACGCGAAGCCCCCTTCGCAGTAGGCGAGGTAGTAGCGCCACATACGCCGGAAGCGCTCGTCGAAGCCGAGCGCAGTCACCTCCGTGCGAGCGTCCTCGAACGCGTCGCGCCAGGCACGCAAGGTCTTCGCGTATGAGCGACCGTAGCCGTGGTCCTCGAGCCACGCGAGCCCGTTCGACCTGGCGAGCCCGCGCAGCATCCCGATCGAGGGAACCTGTCCACCCGGAAACACGTATCGGCGCACGAAGTCGGGGTTCTCGTTCGATGATCGCCAGTGCGCGTCGGAGACCGTGATCACCTGGAGTCCGATCGTGCCGCCGGGATCCGTGAGCTGACGGAGTCGCCGCACGTACGGGCCCCACATCGACCGCGGGATCGACTCGATCATCTCGATGGAGACGACCCGTTCGTACGTCCCTCGGGTGTGGCGGAAGTCCTCGAGTCGAACCTCGACGCGATCGTTCAAGCCCCGCTCGGCGATGAGCTTGTCCACGAAGTCTCGTTGTTGCTGCGAGATCGTGATCGCCGTGACGCGACATCCGAGCTCTTCAGCCGCGTGGACGGCGAACCCTCCCCACCCGCACCCGATGTCGAGGACGTGCTCACCCTCACGGATGCCGGTCGCCTCGGCGAGCCGTCGGTACTTCTCCCTCTGCGCGGCTTCCAGCGGCATGTCGTCTCGAGTGAACACGCCCGACGAGTAGGTCATCGTCTCGTCGAGCCACAGCTTGTAGAACTCATTGCCCAGGTCGTAGTGCTCGACGACGCCGGAGAGCGGTCCACGGTGCGACGCGGAGTTGCCGAGCCGGCGCCAGAGTGCCTTCGCGGCTCGGTCGAGCGACTCCGGCACGACCCGGCGTTCCGCCTCGAGCTGGATCGCCGCGAACTCGATCAGGCGGGCAAGGTCGGGGGAATCGTAGTCACCTTCGATGTACCCGTCGGCGAGCCCGATGGCTCCAGACAGGGCCAGCCGCCGCATGATGCGGGTGTCGTGCACCGTCACATCGGCACTGGGACCGTGAGCTGCACCGTGGACGATGCCTCGTCGCCCGTCGGGGAACTCGATGCTCAGGCGGCCACTTCGCACCGCTTTCGTCATCGCGCGCAGCAGGGCGCGATCGATCGATGACCGAAGACTCACGCCACCGCCACGTTTCCGGGCTCGGGCGGGACGGGAACGGTGGTCACGGGGTGTGCGGGCGGCGCCTCCCGCCGCCGGTATGGGGCTCCCTTCAGCCAGAGCTTGATGGCTTCCCAATGGATGCCTCCGATCACCTTGAGCGTGAGCAGCGGGTACCGCAGGAACGCCGAGGCCAGGTTCGGGCCGTCGAGCGTGACACGTCGCGCGGTGAGCGCTGCGTCGAGGACCTTGCCCTCACGCACGGTCTCGCGCACCGCCACCGAGGCCCGGCCGTCTGGCACCCTCGTGCGGAACTCGTAGCGGGCTGCCTGGTCGATGAACGGGGAGACGAACAGCTCCTTGGCGAAGGAACGCGCGACGATGTCGCCCGCCCCGGTTCCCGGCTCCGCCGGGATCAGGTAGGCATGCCCTTCGCCGAAGGTGTTCGAGACCTCGTAGAGGATCGCGGCCAGCTCCCCCGAGGGGTGGTGGCAGAACCACACGGAGATCGGGTTGAAGACGTAGCCGAGCACCCGTGGGAAGCACAGGATGCGGATCGGACCTCCCGCGATGTCGATGTTCGCCGCGCGAAGGTGCGACTCGATCCACGGTCGCAGGGCCGATCCGTCGCGGGGCCCGTGGTCCCGTGCGTGGAAGCTGATGGGGCCAGGCCTGTCGACGGAGAAACCCGGCACGGTCGCGTCGAGTTCGTCGAGCTCATCGAGGTCGAGCAGCATGTACCAGACACCATAAGAGAGTCGATGCTTCGTCGGGAAGTGACGCGTGTGTGTCACCGCGCCGAGATACAGACCCGAGTGCTCGGCCATCATCTCGTGCCTATCGGCGCGCGGCCCGTTCGTTCGGCGGGGGTGGACGTGCTCCACCATGGGGCGGGCGACCCGAGGTCGGCCGCGACGGCGAGGCCGGCCCGCAATCCATCCTCGTGAAAGCCACTACCGTGGTAGCTCCCGCAGAACCAGGTCCTGCGCGAGCCCTGTAGCGATGGCAAGAGACCTTGGGCCGCAACGGTCAGTTGATCGTACTGGGGGTGGTCGTAGGTGAACTCCCGTTCGATGTCGCGCGGTTCCCGACCGGGGTTGAGGGTCACGATGACCGGCCGCTCGGTCTCGAGGTTCTGCAGCCGGTTCATCCAGTACGAGAGCGAGACCTGCTCGGTACCGTCGTCGCCTGGAGCCGCGAGGTAGTTCCAGCTCGACCAAGCCCGTCGCCGCTTCGGCATCAACGTCGGGTCTCGATGCAGCACCGCACGATTGCGTTGGTAGCGGAACGCCGAGAGCACCTCGCGTTCGGCCTCCGTCGCGCCGCGGCCGAGCATCTCGAGCGCCGTGTCGGCGTGGGTGGCGACCACGATCTGGTCGAATCGTCCGATCCCTCCACGGGAGTCGTGGACTGCGACCTCGTCGGACGTTCGTTCGATGCGTTCGACAGGCGTGCCGAGTCTGACTCCGCCGGCGAAGGACGAAGAGATGCGTGAAACGTACTCCCGACTGCCTCCGGAGACGCTCCGCCAGCGCGGGCGCTTCAGCACGTTGAGCAACCCGTGGTTGTCGAGGAACCGCACCATCGATTCGGCCGGATAGTCGAGCATCGTCTCGAGGCTCGAGGACCAGATGCATGCGAGCATCGGCAACAGGAAGTCGCGCCGGAATTCGCTCGACATGTCCATGCGATCGAGCAGCTCACCGGTGGTTTCGAAGGTGCCGTCTCGCAACAGCATCGGCGCCTCACGGGTGAACCGGATCACGTCCCGGATCATGCGCAGGTGTCCGGGTCGGCCGAGGTTGCTCGGCTGGGCGAAGAGCCCGGCGGCACGCGCCCGATACTCGAACCCGCCCCGATCGCGCGAGACGGAGAACGACATCTCACTCGGCTCCGTCGGCACGTCGAGATGGTGGAAGAGCTGCACGAGGTTGGGGTAGTTGGCTTCGTTGTAGACGATGAATCCGGTGTCGACGGGGATCGCGCCTGCAGGGTCGGGGATCTCGACGGTGTTCGCATGCCCGCCGAGTCGCTGGTCGGCTTCGTAGACCGTCACGTCGTAGCGGCGGTTCAAGGCCCAGGCAGCGGCGAGGCCGGAGATGCCACTGCCGATCACGGCGATCCTCATGGGGGTTCCTTCCGAACGGGGCTGGTCATCACCGATGCTGGCAAAGCTTGCAGAGGTTCAGGGTCAGAAACCTATGCACTCGATCTGCGTTGCCGCATCAGTCGCTGTCGTCGTCTCGAGGTGTCGCCATGCGTTCGCACGCGTCCCAGAGTTGGATCGCTTCGGAGGCGCTCACGCGCGTGCCTGGCAGCTTGTCGAACGGACGTGGGCGGCGGTCGAGCCAGAGGGATCCGCTCGAGCCCGCTCCTTCAGGGGCCGCAGCCAACCACGCGATCGTGTCCGCGCCCTGCTCGGGCGTCCTGAGGAGCGGGCCGAGCAGGGTGCCGAATCGTGGCAGGGACGCAGCCAGCCCCGGTGTCTCCGCCCACCCGGGGTGCATCGCATGGAAGACGACGGACGTGTCGCCGTACCTGTGGGCCCAGACCCTCGTGAGCGCCACCTGCGCTCGCTTCGCCCTCGCGTAGGCGATCGAGCCCCGATAGGGCTCGCGTTCCAACTGCAGATCGTCGAGATGGAGCCGCTGTGTGTACATGCCGCCCGACGTGACCGTGATCACCCGGGCATCGTCGCTCGCCGCGAGCAGCGGAACGAGTGCCTCGGTCAACACGAAGGGGCCGAGCACCATCGTGGCGAAGGTCATCTCGTAGCCGTCGGCCGACTCCATCCGCTCGTTCAGAAGCGCGCCCGCGTTGTTGATCAGCACGTCGAGCCGGGGCTCGCCATCGCGGATCTCCGAGGCGCATCGCCTGACGGCCTCGAGGTCGCTCATGTCCGCGAGGTAGAAGCCGATGTCGTCGTTGCCCGTCGAGCGCGCGATGCGCTCCTGCGCGGCGCGCGCCCTGCCTTCATCTCTCGCGATCAGGCGCACGCGGGCGCCCATGCCCGCGAGCATCGTGGCTGTCACCTCACCCAGTCCCGATGTCGACCCCGTCACCGCCACCACCCGGTCGGTCATGGTCAGATCGTCGAGCGGCGTCCAAGCGAACATGCTGCGCCGCAGGTCGTATCCGATTCGAGTGAAGCTCGGCACCACGAGCGCTTCCATCGCGGCATCTGCCAGTTCCTTCACGTGCACACGCATCCCCGTTCGTCGTCGTGCAGAGGTTCGTGCCTGGGAACCTACCCGTGCGCACATAGGCTAACGAGTGAAGAACCGATGCACCGCGTGACGGCCAGGAGGCAAGCAGATGACCATCCTTCGTGAAACTATCGACGTTCCCCGGCCACCGGAGGAGGCTTTCGACGCCGTCGTCGACTTCTCGAGCGCCGAGGTGTGGGATCCGGGAGTCGTCACGGCCGAGCGGGTGCAGGAGGGCGAGGGGCATCCGAGCGGGATCGGCGCGCGCTACCGTCTCACCGTGACCTTCCGGGGGGCTGAGTCGGAGATGACGTACGTCACGACCGAGTACTCCAGGCCCACCCGCGTGGTGCTCGTCGGCGAGGGAGATCGCATCACCGCCACGGACACGATCGAGTTCGAGCCGACCGACGCCGGCGGTACCCGGATCAGCTACGAGGCCGACCTGCGCTTGAAGGGGCTGGCGAAGGTCGCACAGCCGCTGCTCGGGAAAGCGTTCGACGAGATGGGCCGCAGGGCCATCGAGGGAATGCGCGCTTGGTTCGAGGCGGGTAGCATCCGCACGTGATCCCGGCATGACTGGCGCGCCCCGCGTCGTGATCGTGGGGGCCGGAATCGTGGGGGCTTCGGCCGCCGACGAGCTGACCTCACTCGGTCTGGCCGACGTGACCGTGCTCGACCGCGGCCCGCTGTTCCACAGCGGCGGCTCGACCTTCCACGCGCCCGGTCTCGTGTCGCGCACCAGTGTGAGCCGCATGATGGCGTCGTTCGCGATCGAGACGGTCGACCTGATGATCTCGATGGAGCATCCTGACGGCGCGTGCTTCGATGTGGTGGGCGCGCTCGAGGTGGCGACGACCGAGGAGCGGCTGGAGGACCTGAGGCGCAAACGCGGCTGGGCGGAGTCGTTGGGCATCGAGGCGAGGATCGTCGACGTCGAGACCTGTCTCGCCTTGCACCCGTTGATCGACCCCGGGCGCATCGTGGGCGGATTCCACATCCCCGGTGACGGGCTCGCGCACGCAACCCGGGCGACCGAAGCTCGCGCGAGCCGAGCCGTCGGGCGCGGCGCGCGGTTCTTCGGTGATCGTGAGGTCACGTCGGTCGATGTGGACCGCGGCCGGGTGACGGGGGTGCACACCGCCGATGGCGAGCGATTCGCAGCCGATGTCGTCGTGTGCGCCGCCGGCATCTGGGGGCCGCGCATCGCCTCGCTGGTCGGCATGCGGCTCCCGATGCTGCCACTCGCGCATCTGTATGCACGAACCGGGCCGGTCGAAGGGTTCGGCGAACCGGGCATGGAGGTTGCGACACCGATCCTTCGCCACCTCGACGGCGACCTGTACTTCCGCCAACACGGCGATGCCGTCGGCATCGGATCGTTCCAGCACCGTGCCCTGCCGATCGATCCGCAGGACACGCTCGCCGGCGAGCCCTCCGACTCGATGCTCCCCTTCACGCACGAGGACTTCGAGGGGTCGTGGAAGACCGCGGTGGAGCTCCTGCCCCGCATCGCCGGAGCCGGCGTGGCCGAGGCGTTCGACGGCGTCTTCTCGTTCACGCCCGACGGGTTCCCGCTGATCGGGGAATCGCTCGAGGCGCGGGGCTTCTGGGTGGCCGAGTCGGTCTGGATCACGCATTCCGCCGGGGCCGCGCGTGCGCTCGCCGAGTCGATCGTGCTCGGCCAGTCCCAGGTCGACATGCACGAGGCCGACGTTCATCGATTCGAGCCCTTCCAGCGCTCGACCGCCTACTACGTGCCGCGCAGCATCACGAACCACGACGAGGTCTACGACGTGCACCATCCGCTCGAGCCGGTGCACGGCCCTCGCCCGCTGCGCGCGAGCCCCTGGATCGAGCGTCAGCGCGCGCTCGGCGCCGTCTTCGTCGAGGGGCAGGGCTGGGAGCGTCCGGCGTGGTTCGAAGCCAACGCAGAGCTCGCCCACCGGCTCGAGCTCGAGGTGGCTCCCCGAGACGACTGGCACTCCAGATGGTGGTCACCCATCGCCGTGGCCGAACACGTGGCCACAAGACGCAACGTCGGACTGTTCGACCTGACACCGCTTCGGCGGGTGGAGGTCGACGGACCGGGGGCGCCGGCGTGGCTGTCGCGGGTGTGCTCGGCCGTGATCGATCGTCCGGTGGGGTCGGTCGCCTACACCCTGGTGCTCGGTCCCGCTGGGACCGTGCGCACCGATGCGGTCGTGTCGAGACTCGGTGAAGGGCGATTCGTCGTCGGGCTGGGCTCTCCAGTCGACGTTGCGATGTTGCTGCGGGAGCTCCCGGACGACGGGTCGGTCTCGATGCGCGATGTCACCGCGGGCACGTGCGCGCTGGGGCTCTGGGGTCCGCGCGCGGCCGATGTGCTCGCACCGCTCGTGTCGACCGGCGTCGAGGCGCTCGACCCGACGAGGTTCCGGGTGCACGAGCTCGACCTGGCGGGCGTGCCGGTCACGGCCCAGACGGTCTCCTACGTGGGCGAGCGAGGCTGGGAGCTCGTCACGAGCGCCGATCTCGGCCTCCGCCTGTGGGATCTGCTCTGGGACGTGGGCGTCGAGCACGATCTGGTCGCGGCCGGCCGCCGGGCGTTCGACACGATGCGTCTTGAGGCAGGCTACCCGGCAGCGGGCCTCGACGTGACGGCGGAACACGGTCCCGTCGCCGCCGGACTCGACCGGTTCGTGCGTGATCGCGACATCACCCTCGCCTCGGACGAGCGGAAGGACGACCGGGTCCTCGTGCGGCTCGAGCTCGAGGGCATCGCGAGCGGCGGCGAACCGGTTCGAGCCGGAGCCGAGACGATCGGCTACGTCACGAGCGGGGGTCGAGCCGACGGGGCCGGGATGGCCTTCGCCTGGCTCGACCGTCGACACCCGCCCGAGGTCGACGTCGTGCTGTTCGACAGGGTGACCGGGGCCCGGGTGCTCGACCGGACTTGAGCCGACCCCGGCTCAGGATCCGACCTGTCCGCAGAGCTCGTCCACGCCACGGCCGAGACACCGCTGCACCAGGTTTCGCAAGGTCTTCTGGCGCCATGTGTTCCAGAAGTCGGCGTGCGTGGAGCTGGGGTCCCCCGAACTGACGGTGTAGCCGCGAGCGTCCTGCACCTGGAACATCGCGATGATCGCGAGCCGTGGGAGCTCCACCGGGTGGGTCTTCGGGCAGCCCTTGCCGGTCGGGAACGCCACGTGGCTCATGTGATCCTTCGAATCCAGCCGTCGACCGTTCCAGCACGAAGGGAAGACCACCGTCATCTTGAGGAGCTTGCTGCGTGAGACGTTCGAGCAGTCGACGGGCACGGGCGACGAGTTGCGGTCTTCCCCGCAATGGAAGTGGTAGTCGTCGGAGATCATGCGGAAGTCCTTGGGGAACGCCCGGATGTTCTTGTCGGCGAGGGCTCCGACCGATCGGTAGTACACGAGCGCGCCGTGGGGCTTGACCTCCCTGCCCGCGCGATCGATGAGCGCGGGCACCCAGTACCCGGCCGTGTCTTGGCGCAGACGGCAAGAGGTGCTGGCCTTTCGCATCGAGCGATAGCTGGAGTCCGAGCTCGTGGATCGATTGCCGAAGAACACGTGCTCATGCTCGCTCCGCCGATGTGGCCCCGGCGCGACGATCGGGTCTTGCCTCCTGGAATGGCTGAAGTCGCAGAAGACCGAGAATCGCTTCTCGACCGCCCCGGACACCGATGGTGCCATCGTCACGAACAACGATGCAGCCATGGCGACGACCACCGCCAACGTGATCTTGCGCATACGAGCGCCCCCTTCAGGTCTCTCGAGCCGCCTCTCCAGCGACCTGTTGGGGGCGGACCCTAGGCACGTGTCACCTGCCCCGTCACCCATCTGTGGGACGTGCGGGCGCCGACCTCGACCGAGAAGGTCTGGGGGGGACGGAAGATGGGCCTTTGTCGACGCTGAGCAGTCCAGGGCAATATTCCGCAAATCAGTTGATGCCGCACAAGGAATCTGGCGGGTGCCAGCCTGCAGTGCCGCGACATGGATGGACGACTGACTCCAGCGAGTCGGAACTCCCTCCGTCGCCGTTCGTCCCTTCGGCATCGTGCCGTCACTCCCTAGTGGGACCGGCCCGACGGGGTCACGATGGGGTGAGATCGGAGGACGGTGGCGATGCGCGCGAGGCGTATCACCGTTGCGACGGCGGTGGCGGTCTGCGTGACGCTCATCCCTCCTATGGTCGGGGTCCCGACGGCGGAGTCGTCGTCCGCCGAGCGCAGACCTCGGATCGTCGTGGCGTTCACGGGCGACGTGCTGGCAACCCGGGCGACGTGGGAGGCAGCCCGCCGCACCGCAGGCAGCCTGAGCTACGACTTCCGACCCATGTTCCGGCCGTTGGGCACGCTCATCCGCTCTGCCGACCTGGCGATCTGTCACCTCGAAACACCGCTCACCGGGCACGGCGTGGGGCTGAGCGACTTCCCCCGCTACGTCGTGCCCCACCAGCTGGCGAACGCCATCGGGCGAGCCGGGTACGACGGGTGCTCCACCGCGTCGAACCACTCGCTCGATGGCGGTCTGGCCGGCATCCGCTCGACCCTGCGCAAGCTCGATTCCCTCGGCATCGGGCATACGGGCACCGCACGATCGAGACGTGAGGCGGCCCGGACAGCTCGGTACCGGGTCGGGGGAGCCGTCGTGGCGCATCTGTCGTACGCCGCGTCGTTCAACGGGCTCGAACCCAGGTACGCGTGGGAGGCGAACCGCATCGACGCCCGCCGCATCGTCTCGAAGGCCCGGCGAGCGCGCCGGCTCGGCGCCGACGTGGTGGTCCTGAGCCTGCACTGGGGGACCGAGCACCGGCACGCGCCGACGGGCGTCCAGCGAGCTCTCGCTCGGCGGCTCACGGCATCCAGGGCGATCGACCTCATCGTCGGCCACCACGCGCACGTGATCCAGCCGATCCGGCGCATTCATTGGCGGACCGTCGCCTACGGCCTGGGCAACTCCTTCAGTGGCATGACCGCGTCCCTGTTCGGCCCCGCCGTGCAGGACGGCATGGCGCTGCTCGCCACCTTCGAACGGGGACCACGGAAATGGCGCGTTCGCCGCGTGCGGTATGCCCCCACATGGGTTCAGCCGGGCAGGTTCGTCGTTCGCTTGGTGGCCCCGGCGATCGATGCCAATCGCCTGCCCCCGGCATCGATCCGAGAACTCCGCCGCTCCTGGCGGCGGACAGTCAGGACGGTCGACGCGGCCCACCTAGGGGTCGTGCCGTTCCGTCGAGGTCGACTGTAGATGAGGAGGTGCACCATGCTGCGTCGATCGATCGCCTTGCCGATCTTCGTCGCGATCGCAGTCGCGGCGCTCCAGGCGGTGACGGTTGTGATCGCGGTGCCGACAGCCGCGCACGCATCGGTCCGACCGAGCGTCGGTTGCCCCGTGGGTGACGTGGTGCTCGCGTCGACGATCGCGACGGACCGGTTCGATCCGCGTTGCGACTGGCCCGAGATCGCGCGTGCCGCCGATGTGTCCGTGATCCACAAGGACTGCACGATCGTCGGCACCAAAGCCGACGACGTGCTCAAGGGAACAGGTGAGAGGGACGTGATCTGCGGCTACCAGGGAGACGACGTGATCAAGGCGCTCGCCGGCGCCGACGTCGTGTACGGGGGAGCGGGCAAAGATCGGGTCCGCGGCGGGCCCGGCAGCGACGAGCTGCACGGGGAAGCCGGGAACGATCGTTTGCACGGTGGCAATGGGGGAGACGTGATCTATGGGCAGATGGGCAACGATCGCCTGTTCGGAGGTGGCTGGCGTGATTCTCTGAGTGGTGCCTACGGCAACGACACGTACCTCGCGGGTCGTGGCCCCGACTACGTGTTCGACTCGTACGGGTTCGACGTGGCGATGCTGGGCGCCGGACGGGACCAGTTCTACTCCGACCGCGGGCAAGACACCGTGTACTCGGGTCGGGGAAACGATTTCTGCATCACGGTCTTCGACGGTCGGCCCGGCGACGTGATCCACGGGGGGGCCGGCACCGAGGACGGTTTCGACGCCGACGTCGGCGACACGTGGACGGGATTCGAGGTCGGTCCCGATCCTTGCTTCGGTTGCTGAGTTGTCGATACGGCGGCACGGTTCCGTCGGGAGGGGATGGAGGCGTCTGCTCAGGCGCTCCCGACAGCGAGGATCTCGCCGAGGGTTTCGATCGACGCTTCCGAGATCGGATCGACGACCAGGATCACCTCGTGGGCGCCTGCCGCTCCCATGGAGAGGATGGCCTCGCCGATCGCGGACGGAGGACCCGTGATGGGCGGGGCGGTTGGGTCGTCGGGGCGCTCGCGGGTGGTCGCATCGAGGGCGACGAGCAGGCACGCACTGCGCTCGATCTCTGCCGGATCGCGGCCCACACGCTGGGCGATCTCGTCGATCTCAGCGGTCCGCGCCGCGAACCCGTCAGGCGAGTTGCCGTACCAATCGAACCACGTGTTCCAGGCGTCGACGTGGGGGAGCGCGGCAGCGAGCACTCGGGGGCCGGTGCTGCCGACCATCAGGCGTGGGCGCCGCGCGGGGGCGGGCAACAGCACGGCATCGTCGAGCCGAACATGCTCACCGCGGAACGTCACTCGCTCGCCGGCGATGAGGCGGCGGATCACCCCGAACGATTCCTCGAACCGCGAGGCCCGCCGATCGAACGGGAATCCGAACGCGCCGAACTCCACCTCGTTCCACCCAGCGCCGAGCGCCAACACGAGCCTCCCGCCAGAGATCTCGTCGACCGTCGTCGCCTGCTTCGCCAGCATCGCCGGCGCGTGGAACCCGGTACAGGCCACGAGCGGCCCCAGCTCGACCCGCTCGGTGACCGCGGCGATCCCGGCCAGGGTCGTCCACGCTTCCCAGGGGCCTCGTTCGGGGCGCCCGTCACCCCGGTAGAGCAGGTGGTCGCCGACCCAC
>JAOUEA010000224.1 GCA_029858935.1 Actinomycetota bacterium | reverse complement strand
GGTCTTCCGCCAGGAGTGGTTCCCCGACGCGCCTGCGATGGTGCAGTCGAACCTGTCGCGCAGCCGGGCCGGCGTGCTCAGGGGCCTGCACTTCCATCGGCAGCAAGCCGACTACTGGTGCTTGCTAGAGGGCACGGCGTTCGTGGCGCTGGTCGATCTGCGGGCCGGTTCGCCGACCGAGCGTTCGGCGTGGTGGGAGACCTTCGACGCGAGCGAGGGCCTGCGAGGTCTGTACGTGCCGCCGGGGGTGGCCCACGGGTTCTACGCCGTGACCGACCTCGCGTTGCAGTACCTCGTCGATGAGGCGTTCACCGGCGGGGACGAGTTCGGCCTCGCCTGGAACGATCCCGACGTCGCGATCCCCTGGCCGAGCGCCGATCCGGTGGTGTCCGATCGCGACGCATCGAACACCTCGCTCGCCGAGGCGCTGCGCGGCGCACCGGCGTTCCCGGGCTGAGCTCGCTCAGGCGAACCGGACCCACAACACGAAGGGGCGGGTGGGCGTGCCCACGTACCTCGCGCTGAGGCCGCCGACCTCGAACTCCTCGGACGCCTCGGCGATCGCGACGCCCGGCGGCGCATCGATGCGAACGCGCACGACGCCGGCCGGCCAGGCGGGCTGCGGCGTCACGAGCACGCGGTAGATGCCGTCGACGGTCTTCGCGTCGGCCATGCGATAGCTGACGGTCAGCGACATCGAGTCGCCGGGGTCGGCGGCGAGCCTCGCGACCACGCTCTTGCTGCCCTCGTCCTTCGCGGTCGTGGTCTCGCTTGGGATGCTGGTCTCGGCCGTGATGCGCTCGGCCTTGCGCGGGATCGCGACACCGACGTCGGCCGCCCAGCCGCCGACCGGGTTCACACCGGCAGGCTCGGGCACCGTGGCCGGCAGGTCGAACCCGAGCAAGGCCGACGGCGGTCCGTCGGGCGCCTCGTTCACGAGCGAGACGACGGTTCGCACCCTGGCCGAGCCGTCGGCCTCGAGCACGACGCGATGGGAAACCTCCCTGCGCGTGAAGACGGCCGCGTGGTTGTCGACCACGGTGTCCCAGGTCACCGAGACGGCCTGCCGGGCAGGCGCTCGGGACGTCCCTCCGGCCCCGAGGCCCTCGAGCATCCGGCGGTCGCGCGGCTTGGACGCCACGATGACGAGATCCTGCTCGGCGACGTCGCGCGCCAGCGCGACGGCGAACGCTTCGGTGGCGGGGCGCCGTGCCAGGTAGGACTCCACGATGGCGGTCGCGACCTCCGCGCGCCTCGTCGCGGCGGCCCCCGCGTCGCGGGCCTCGAAGACCTCCCGCTCGAGCACCTTGGCAGCCTGATCGCTGTTCACCGGCAGGGCTCGATCCGCGACCTCGACCGATCCGGTCGTCCACAGGGCGTCGGCGAGCCACAGGGAGTCTGCAAGCACGACGCCGTCGAGCTTTCCGAAGCCGGCATCCGTGGCGGCGGCCATCAGGTTCGCGCCAGCCGCCCGGGCGTCGGTCGTCGTGGTGGTGGCCGCGAAGGCCTCGCCGGCCGGGGTCAGGGCGGAGCTGAGCGTCATGACCCCGTCGCGCGCCGAGAGCACGCCGACCAGGTCGACCTCCCCCCCGGTGCCTTGCGGGCGGCCCAGGGTCTGGATCGCCAGCAGGTAGCGTCGTCTCGCACCGCCACCGAGGAACCGCGGCAGCACCTCCATGAAGTCGCGCGTGTCGAGCGCGATCGCTGCGCGTCGCTGCAGTGTCTCGAGGGCGTCGTCGTAGCCCGAGGCCACCGGACCCACGAGCCGGCCGGTGTCGGCGGCCTCGAGCCGGGCGGCGGCCGCGCCGAGCTCGGACGCGACCCGGTCGATCGCCGGCGTGGCCTGCTCGATCTTCGCCAGATCGACGGCGCCGATCGCCTCGGCGGCCGGGAGGCGCAGGTCGCGCCAGTCGAGGATGCGGGCAGCCTCCACCATGGCCATGCCGGCGTCGGCCGAGCTCCGTGATGCCTGCGCGACGGCCTCGACGGCCCCGAGGTTGTCGCCGAGCCAGGGCAGCCGGCCGAGCAGCGAGATCGACGGGTGTCCGCTCGCGTCCAGGGCCGAGTCGGCCGCGGAAGCCGCGTGCTCGAAGTGCGGCACGGCCGCCTGCGGGTCGCCCGTGACCACCGCGACCGCGCCCTCGGTCAGGGCGCTCCGCGCGCTCGAGACGCCGCGGAACATGGTTCGCCCGGCCCAGATGCCGTCGAGGGTCAGCAGGATCGCCAGCGTCGCGAGCCCGGCGAACACGGCCAGCGTGATCCGGCGCGCCGTCGAGCGGTGACGACGGGCGTGGGGCAGGCGCACCCGGCCGGCCATGCCGCGCAGGGTGGAGATCCTGGGTCCCGCTGCGCTGAACGCCCGCGTGGCGAGATCCGAGCCGGGAGGGTCGGAAAGGGGAGGCGTGGCCACCGCAGAACCCTAGCGTGTGCTCGACCGCACAACGACCGGCATCGGCCGTCGAGGCCCGCCGACATGGGCCGTCCGGTGGGTTGACCCGGTCGACGCCACGGCGTACCCTTCCCGCGTCCTGTCAGGGATGCAGGTCGCCGAGACGACCGATGTGACGGGCACCGTTGACGGTGCCCGCATCCGTGCGTACACTACCCGATTGCCGTGCCGTCCACGTGCTCTGCTGTGCGCCGTTCTAATCTCCCTGGGAGGGGTGTCTCTTGCCTGACCAGCTCGTCCCTGTTCGAGACCGTGTCAGTTTCGCCAAGCTCGACGAGGTTCTGCCGCTTCCCGACCTCGTGGGCATCCAGCGGGAAAGCTTCGATTCACTGCTGAACGAGGGCCTCAAGGAGGTCCTCGAGGAAGTCTCCCCGATCGAGGACTTCACCGAGCAATTCCAGTTGTACTTCGGAAAGCATCAGTTCAGAGAGGTCAAGGCGACCGAAGAGGAATGCCGTGACCGCGACATCACCTTCAGCCAGCCGCTGTTCGTCGAGGCAACCTTCGTCAACAAGGTGACCGGCGAGATCAAGGAACAGGAAGTCTTCATGGGGGACTTCCCGATCATGACCGAGCGCGGGACCTTCATCATCAACGGCACCGAGCGCGTGGTCGTCTCCCAGTTGGTGCGCTCCCCGGGCGTCTACTTCAGCCGCGAGATGGACAAGACCACCGACAAGGAGATCTTCATCGCGAAGATCATCCCGAGTCGCGGGGCCTGGCTCGAGTTCGACGTCGACAAGAAGGACACGGTCGGCGTGCGCATCGACCGCAAGCGGCGCCAGCTCGTCACGGTGCTGCTGAAGGCGCTCGGCTGGTCGACCGACGAGATCCTCACCCTGTTCGACAACTCCCAGTCGATCCAGAACACCCTCGAGAAGGACCACGTCGAGACGCAGGAAGAGGCGCTGGAGGACATCTACCGCAAGCTCCGGCCGGGCGAGCCGCCCACCGCCGAGAGCGCCAAGACCCTGCTCGAGAACCTGTTCTTCAACCCCAAGCGCTACGACGTGGCCAAGGTCGGCCGGCACAAGGTCGACAAGAAGCTCGGCAAGGCCGAAGGCGTGCTGCTCAAGCAGCTGCGCGCACACCACAAGGCGCT
>JAOUEA010000042.1 GCA_029858935.1 Actinomycetota bacterium | reverse complement strand
GGGCAGGTACCAGGCCACCACGCGGACACCACGGTCGTGGGCGGCATCGATGAACAGGGCCGTCTCGTCCGGGAAGACGAACGGCACGTTCCTGTCGCCGTTGGAGGTTTGCAGGTAGAGGGTGGTGGCGCCATTGGCAACCATCGTGTCGAGCGCCCCGATCGGATCGCTCCAGGCCTCGTCGTCGTGGATGTCGACCCAGACACCGAGGCCCTCGAACGGTTCCGTCACGGGATCCGTCCGCACGAGAGGCTCGGCCAACTCGGAGCTTGCCTCTCCCCCGGCCCGCAGGGCGATCGCCGTGACCACGCCGAGTACGGCCACGACGGCGACCGCGATCGTACGGGGGGAAGCCGGATGGACCATCCGAGGCAGCCTAGCGCGTGGCCCGTACCATGCTCGCCATGGATCTCGGGCTGGACGGTCGGGTCGCGATCGTCACGGGGGCGTCGAAGGGGCTCGGACTGGGCGCCGCGCGGGCGATGGCAGCCGACGGCGCACGCCTCGTGCTCTGCGCTCGCGATGCCGATCGGCTCGAGCACGCGGCGGCCCAGCTTCGGACCGAGACCGTGACCGTCGCAGCCGATGTCGCCGATCCCGCGACGCCGGCTGCTCTGGTCGGGGCCGCGCTCGAGCGGTTCGGCACGCTGCACCTGCTCGTCGCGAACGCTGGTGGACCGCCCCAGGCGCGAGCGCTCGATGTCGACGATGAGGCGATGCGTGCGGCCGTCGAGGCCAACATGCTTGCCTCGATCCGACTGGTGCAGGCCTCCGTGCCACACATGAGGGAGGCTGGATACGGCCGCATTTGCCTGGTCACGTCGGTCGCCGTGAAGCAGCCGATCCCTACGCTCGCATACTCCAACGCCGCTCGCACCGGGCTGTGGGCATGGGCCAAGACCGCCGCGCAAGACCTGATCGATGACGGCATCACGCTCAACCTCGTTTGCCCCGGACTGCACGCCACCGATCGCGTGATCGAGCTCGGATCGGAAGGCCGCCTCGGCGACCCCGATGACTTCGGAAGGGTCGTCGCGTTCCTGTGCTCGCGGCCGGCCGCCTTCGTGAGCGGTGCGGCGCTCCAGGTCGACGGCGCCGCGACGGTGGGGCTGCTGTGAGCGACCCCCGGTCGAGCGATCAGATCGCCCGCGCGCGGGCCCTTGCCGATCGGTATTGGGATCAACTGATCGAGATCGATCCATTGCTGGGCACGGAGGCCGGCGACGAGCGCGTCGACGATCGACTCGCCGATCACAGCGAGGCCGGTCGCACGATGGCCGCTGACGCGCATCGCGCGGCGCTGCACGACGCCCAGGCGATCGACCGAGCCGCTCTGCCGGTGTCGGAGCGCGCCACGATGGACATGCTCGAGGCGGTGGCCCGCCGCGCCCTGTCCGAGATCGAGCACCGGCTCGACCGCCTCTACGCGGCCAGCCACTTCTCCGGACCGGTCGGCACGCTCGGCATGATCGCGTCGCTGCAGCGGGCCGACACGCCGGAGCGACTCGATCGGTACGAGGCGCGCCTTCGTTCGTTCCCCGTCTTCCTCGACGCCTGGTCAGAGGTCGCTCGTGAGGGCATCGCCGTCGGCGTCACCTCGCCACGCATCGTGGTCGAACGCTCGATCGAGCAGTTGGAGCGCCTGCTCGCGCTGGGCGTCGCCGAGAGCCCGGCCCTCATGCCGATCCCCGCCGCCGACGCCTCCGGCCGCGACCGCATCGCCGAGACGGTACGAGACGTGGTCAACCCCGCGCTCCAGGCATACCTTCGGACGCTGCGCGACCTGCTTCCGCACGCCACCGAGACCGTGGCGCTGAGCGCCCTGCCCGGGGGCGAAGAACTGTACGCCTCACAGATCCTCGGATGGACCACCCTTGCCCTCGACCCGCATGCGGTGCATGAGATCGGACTCGAGCGGTTCGAATCGCTTCAGCAGGAGCGCAACGAGCTCGCCGTGGCCCTCGGCTTCCGCGATGCGGCGACTGCCGTGGCCGAGCGCATGCGCTCGGGACAGAACGTGGCCGCCTCGCCGGCCGTGCTGGTCGACGTCGCGAACGCGCAGATCGAGCGTGCGATGCGTGCTGTGCCCGCCTACTTCGGCCGAGTTCCCAAGGCGGACTGCGTCGTGCGACTGGTCGAGCCGTTCCACGAGGCCGACATGGCATCGGCCTTCTACTGGGCTCCGTCGGGCGACGGCGAGCGGCCCGGCATCTACTACGTGAACGGCTACGACCTGCCCAGCCGGCCGCTGCACATCTTGGCCAGCATAACGTTCCACGAGGCCGTGCCCGGCCATCACCTGCAGCTCGCGATCGAGCAGGAGACCCCGGACCGTCCGGCGCTCCGGCGATTCGCGGGCATCCGCGCCGGCAGCGCGTTCACGGAAGGCTGGGGCCTGTACGCGGAGCGGCTGGCCGACGAGATGGGACTGTACGCCGACGACTGGGAGCGGCTGGGCATGGTCGACGCCCAGATCCACAGGGCGGGGCGCCTGGTCACCGATACGGGGCTTCACGCCCTCGGATGGCCCCGCGAGCGCGCGATCGAGAAGCTACGCGAAGGCGGCGTGCCCGGCACCGACGCGGCGATCGAGGTCGACCGATACATCGCAGAACCCGCTCAGGCGCTGTCGTACATGATCGGCATGATCGAGATCGAGCGCGCCCGCGCCGTCGCCGAGAGCCAGGAAGGCTTCTCCTTGCCCGGCTTCCACGACCGCGTGCTGGAGCTCGGACAGCTGCCGCTGCCTGCGTTCCGGCGCGAGATGGGCATCGACGGCGAGGTGGCCGCACCAGGATAGGCTGCCCGAGCGACCCGACTCGAGGAGGCTCCCACATGGACGTCGACATCAGGTTCAGCCCGTCGTTCGCCTTCGCCGTGATCACGATCGGACCCGGCGCTGAGATCAAGGCCGAGGCTGGCGCGATGACCAGCATGTCGGGCGGTGTCGAGATCGAGACGAAGGCGCAGGGTGGCGTGATGGCGGGTCTGAAGCGCTCGGTGCTCGGCGGGGAAAGCTTCTTCATCAACACGTTCCGTGCTCCGCAGGGCGGCGAACTCAGCGTCTCCCCCACGCTGCCGGGCGACATCGTGCACATGCCGGTCGACGCGTCGAAGGCGCTCATGGTGCAGTCGGGCTCGTGGCTCGCCTCGGAGGCGGGGGTCCAGGTCGACACGAAGTGGGGCGGCGCGAAGACGTTCTTCTCAGGTGAAGGACTGTTCCTGCTTCGCTGTAGTGGCGCCGGCGACATGCTGGTCTCGAGCTACGGCGCGATCGAGCATCGGCAGCTCGTGCCCGGCGAGGTGCTGAAGATCGATACCGGCCACATCGTGGCCTTCGAAGAAGGCATCGGCTACGAGGTCAACAAGGTCGGGGGCTGGAAATCGACCCTGCTTTCGGGCGAAGGGCTCGTCGCGACGTTCACGGGACCAGGGACCCTCTGGATGCAGACCCGGAGCCCCGCCGACTTCATCGGCTGGCTCATCCCTCAACTGCCGACCCAGCGCAGCTAGTCCCTTGCTGGACTCGTTCGCCACGGCCTTCGAGCCGCGCAGGAGGATGTAGTCGAGCATGCCTCGGCGCCAGAGCAGCTCGACGTGGCGCAGCATGAGCCGCAGGGCCAGCTCGTAGCTCCTCGGCATCGATGAGCCATCGCGGTCCAATCGATCGCGCACGAACCGCAACGCCGGACCGATCACGCGTCGACCGACCTGCTCGGCTCGCACGTCGACGAACCCCGCATCGAGCGCGAGTCCGACGATCTCACCGGTGGTGGCGACCGCGTGCGTGCCCAGTCCCCAGGCGCGCAGCTGCGTGAACCCGGCGAGGGCCTCCCCCAGCGTCCTCGGCAGGCGAGCGACAGGGATGTCCGACATCGTGAGCACGCCTCCGGGACGGAGCACTCGGAAGGCCTCCGAGAAGAACAGGGCTCGCGACGGGAAGTGGAAGGCCGCCTCGACGCTGATCACGCCGTCGAAGGAGCCGCTGCGAAGGGGAAGCCTCGTTGCGTCGGCGCCCACGGCATGGGCTCCTGCCTCGGCGAGGCGCTGCCGCCCCGCCAACAGTTGGGAGAGTGTGATGTTCACGGCCGTGAGGCTGCGGGTTCCAGCGACATCGGCGATCAGGGGATCCTGCTCCGCGAGGCCGTTGCCCACGTCGAGCACGTCAGCCCCCGGTGGAAGTTCTCGGGCGATCGTCTCGACGAGCCGTCGCACCGCGACCGGAGCCTCGCCGGGGTCGCTGCCGTCGCCGGTCCACAACCCCAGGTTCAGCCAGCCCGGGGCGAGCGCGACGGCGAAGTCCTCACCGATGCTGTCGTAGACGGTGGCGGTGGGGTTCGAGCCGCGGCGGAACATCGAAAGCGCGTGACGCAGGTTCTCACGCGTCCATGCGGAACCTGGCACGCTACCCCTCGAGGCCGACCGCGGACGCAGATCGCCAGGCGACTCGCAGCTTGACCCTCGTGCCGGTCTTCAGCACCGCCCCGGCGTAGAGACGTGCCGAGAGCGGGATCAGCGCCGCCGTGCCGGCAATGAGCAGCGCGATCGAGAGCGCGATCTGGGGCGCGGTCGCCGACCCCATCGCGATGCGCACCGGCATCGCGAGCGCCGACGAGAACGGAAGCAGCGACGCGATCACGGGCACCGGCGCGTCCGGGTCTTGCAGCGCCTCGAGAGACATGAGGAACGAAACGATGATGACTAGGTTGACCGGCACCAGGACGTTCTGGAGCTCCTCCATGCGCGAGACCAGCGATCCCGAGACCGCGAACAAGCCGGCGTAGAACGCGAACCCCATCACGAACCAAGCGAGCACCACGAACGTGATGCCGACCGCCGTCGCGGGAAGCTCGAGTGCACCGGTCACCGAGGCCAGGCCGATGGCGAACGCGGCGACGGCCACCAGTTGCACGATGCCGAGCAGACCGATCCCCGCGATCTTGCCGGCGAGCAACTGCCGGGGTCGGATCGCCGAGAGCAGGATCTCGACCACGCGGGAGGCCTTCTCCTCGATGACCCCTGTCGCCACCCACACGCCGTAGCCGAAGAGCTGTCCGTAGGCGAGCAGGACGGCGATGAAGGCAATGCGCGCGTTCTCGTCTCGGTTGGGGTCCTGCGGCTCCAGCGTACGAACCTCGATCGAGGGCTGGCCGAGCAACGCCTCGATCTCGCCCATCGTGGCGCCACCGGCCTCGAGTGCCGCCGTCAAACGACCCCTGACCGCGGCGTCCGCCACCACCTGGGTGAGGACCGGCGGCACTGAGGTCAGCCCGAGCAAGACTCCGTCCTTCGTCAGCACGGCGTCGAAGCCTCCGTCGCGCAGTGCCGCCTCGGCCACCCGTTCGTCGTCGAAGCCCCGTGAGTTGACCTCCACTCCCCGACGCTCCGCGGCCGCGCGAACCTGATCGGCTCGCTGCTCAATCGCCGCCGCGTCGTTCCCGGTGAGACCGAGGTCGAACGACGGCCTCGTATCGTCGGTGAACGCGCGCGCGAGGATGAACAGGCTCAGCACGACGAGCGTGATCCCGGTCGAGATGACGAAGCCCTTGTCGCGCAGACGCACGCGGAAGTCCCGCGCCGCGACCAGACGCCAGGCGCCGCGGTCGGTGGGCCTCGGGACGGGCGAGTGCTGATCACTCATGTCCCACCACTTCGCGGAACAACTCAGCGAGCGACGGATGCACGGGCCCGAATCGCACGACGTCGCCGGAGGTCCGTGCGAGGTCGAGCAGCCGCTGCTCGTCGACGTCCTCGCCCAGCTCGAACACGAGTCCGTCGTCCGTCGTGTCTACGAGCTCGACGCCCGGGATCGTCGCGTGCCAGCCATCGGCCTCGCCCAGAACATCCACGAGGAAGAGGCGCCGCTCCCGTCGCGCTCGAAGCTCTCCGATCGTTCCATCGGCGACGATGCGCCCGTCGTCGATCAAGACGACCGAGTCGCAGATGCGCTCCACGAGATCGAGCTGGTGGCTCGAGAACACCACGGGCACCCCGTGGTTCGTCGCCTGGCGCCGCAGCACGCCCGAGAGCACGTCGACCCCCACCGGGTCCAGACCCGAGAACGGCTCGTCGAGCACTAGCAGGTCGGGCTCGTGGACCAGGGCCGACGCGAGCTGCACACGCTGCTGATTGCCGAGCGACAACGCCTCGACCCGGTCCTTGGCCCGAGCCGCGACACCGAGCACCTCGATCGTCTCCTGCGCTCGCCGCCGGGCGTCGGTCGGCGCGACCCCGTGCAACCGGGCGAGGTAGGTGAGCTGTTCGAGCACCCGCATCTTCGGATACAGGCCGCGCTCTTCGGGCATGTAGCCGAAACTGCGGCGGATCTGCGCGTCGACCGGCACCCCTCGCCACCGCACGTGCCCGGCGTCGGGCGTGAGCACGCCAAGGGCGATGCGCATCGCAGTGGTCTTTCCGGCGCCGTTGGGCCCGACGAAGCCGACGATGTGGCCCTCGGTCACGGCGAACGAGACGTCGTCGAGGGCCACGAGGTCGCCGAACGTCCGGCGCAGGCCGGTCAGCTCGAGCATGCGGGCATCCTCGGCGGCACGCGTGTCAGCTTACGGGACGTCGTGCAGCTCAGGTTCTGCCTGGGCCAGTCACGTCGACGATCTGCCTCACCCAGGCCTCGCGGTCGAGCGCGTCGAGCAGTGCCGTCGCGAAGTCGCCGCGAGCGATCGTCTCACCGCGCCCGCGCGCGCCCACCGTGCACTCGTAGGAGCCCGACGGATCGCGGTCGCTCAACATCGGCGTGGCCACCACGGTCCAGTCGAGATCGCTCGCGCGCAGCGTCGCCAGGGCGTCGCGGTGCTCCTGCGACACCGCGGCGAACTCGCCGTCGAGCGGGCGATCGTCGAGCACCCGGGAGTTGGCTGTAATCACGAGTCTCCGAACCCCGCCCGAGACCATGGCTCGCGTGATCGTGCCGATCGCATCGGCGTACGAGGTGCCCGGGTCTGGCCCTCTGGGTCCCAGAGCCGACACCGCGGCCTCGACATCGCGCAGGACCGACTCGACCGCGGCCGCGTTGCGGGCGTCGCCCGTAACCACCCGATCTGCCCCCGCGAGAGCATCGTCGCTGGGGAGCGCACGGACGAACGCGTTCACGGCGTGACCGCGTTCGAGGGCCTGAGCAACGAGGGGGCGACCGGTTCCACCGGTCGCCCCGAAGACGGCGAGCTTCACACCGCCGACACTACCGCTTCCTCTTGGCGCAACGCCAATCCGAGCACTTCGTCGATGCTTTGGGCAACGTGGAACGTCATCTGCTCGCGGATCTGGTCGGGCACGTCGTCGAGGTCGCCCTCGTTCCGCAGCGGCAGGATGACCTCGGTCAGCCCGGCTCGGTGGGCGGCCAGCACCTTCTGCTTCAGACCTCCGATCGGTAGCACACGGCCCTGCAGGGTGACCTCGCCCGTCATGCCCACCTCGGCCCGCACAGGGGTGTCGGTCAGCAGCGACGCGAGCGCGGTCGTCATCGTCACTCCGGCGCTCGGGCCGTCCTTGGGCACGGCACCTGCAGGCACGTGCACGTGGAATCGACCGCGCAGGAGCCCGGGCTCGATGCCGAGCTCCTCGGCGTGGGAGCGCACGTAGCTGAGCGCGATCTGGGCCGATTCCTTCATCACGTCGCCGAGCTGACCAGTGAGCGTAAGGCCGTCGGCGGCCTCGCCGGCATCCTCGCGACTCGCCTCGATGAACAACACGTCGCCGCCGACGCCGGTCACGGCGAGTCCCGTCGCCACGCCGGGCACTGCCGTGCGCTCGGCCGCCTCGAAGAAGAACCTCTGGCGGCCGAGGAACGCGCGGACGTCGCCGGCGTCGATCGTCACGGGCGGTGTCACGTCCCGGGCCGCGACCCTGGTTGCGACCTTGCGCAGCGCCTTGCCGAGCTCGCGCTCGAGGTTGCGCACCCCCGCTTCCCGCGTGTAGTCGCCGACGATCGCGCGCAATGCGTCATCGGTGAAGGCGACCTCTTCCTCGCGAAGACCGTTTCGCTCGCGCTGGCGCGCCACGAGATGATGCTTCGCGATCGCGACCTTCTCGTCCTCGGTGTAACCGTCGATACGGATCACTTCCATGCGGTCGAACAGCGGTCCGGGGATCGTCTCGGCGACGTTGGCCGTCGTGATGAACAGCACCTCGGACAGATCGAGGTCGACGTCGAGGTAGTGGTCCCGGAACGTGTGGTTCTGGGCGGGGTCGAGCACCTCGAGCAGCGCGCTCGATGGGTCACCGCGCCAGTCGGCTCCGACCTTGTCGATCTCGTCGAGCATCATCACGGGGTTCTTGGAGCCCGCGTCCTTCAGCGCCCGGACGATGCGCCCCGGCAGCGCGCCGACGTAGGTGCGACGGTGCCCGCGGATCTCCGCCTCGTCGTGGATGCCACCGAGCGAGACGCGCACGAACTTCCGCCCCAGGGCGCGCGCGACGGACTCCCCCAGCGAGGTCTTGCCCACGCCGGGAGGGCCGACGAGCGTGAGGATCGCGCCCGATCCGCGTCCGGTCGCCTCGCCGAGACCCCGTTCGGCGCGCAGCTTCCGCACCGCGAGGTATTCCAGGATGCGATCCTTCACGTCGTCCAAACCCTCGTGGTCGGCATCGAGCACCGTCCGGGCTTCGGCGATCTCGAGGTTGTCGTCGGTGCGCACGCTCCACGGCACGTCGATCAGCCAGTCGAGGTAGGTGCGGATCCAGCCGTACTCGGGCGACTGCTCGCTCGTACGCTCGAGACGCCCGAGCTCCTTCTCGGCCTGAGCCGCCACGTCGCCGGGCATACCCGCCTCTGCGATCTTGGTGCGATAGCCCTCGACGACGTCTTCCTCGCCGTCTTCGCCGAGCTCCTTGCGGATCGCGCTCATCTGCTCGCGCAGCAGGAACTCGCGCTGGCGCTTCTCCATGCCCTCGCTCACGTCGGTGCGGATCTTGTCCTTCAGCTCGATCTCGGCGAGCGTGTCCTTTGCCCACGCCGTGACGAGCTCGAGGCGCGCCTCGACGTCGACCGTCTCGAGCACCTCGACCTTGCGCTCGAAGGCGAGATCGGGCGAGTAGCCCGATGTGTCGGCGATCTGGCCGGGGTCGTCGATGCCGCGCAGGAACTCCGCCACCTGCGGCACCCCGCGGGCCTCCACGATATTCTCGACCACGGCCCGGTACTCACGGGCGAGCTCACGGGCACGGGCGGTCGGCTCTCCCTCGTCGACCGGATCGGCTTGCACCCACACCGCGGAACCGGTGCCGGGCACGCCGATACCGACGATGGCGCGCGACAGCCCGCGGATCACCAGCGCCTCGACCCCCCCGCGGGTCTGGCCGAGTTCCTCGATCTTCGCAACCGTGCCGACGCGCGCATAGGAGTCGTCGACCTTCGGCACGACCAAGAGCAGGGCGTCGTCGGTGGAAGCCGCGGCATCGGCGGCCATGCGGGCGTCGTCGGTCTCGAGGGTGAGCGTGACGACCATGCCGGGCAACACGACCCCGGTGGTCAACGGCAGCAGTGGCAGCACGAGTTGATCGATCTCAGGCTGGTCGAACTCGGGTGTGTCGGTCTCTGGCATCTGGGTCTCCGTCACGTCGGATGGACGCCGGCGAACCGGCCTTGCACCTGCGACAACGACGGACCCGCCGGCCGCATTCCCGTGAGGTAATACTGATTACATCCCCTCGGCCGATGGTCGTCCGTCTCCATGCGTTGCGATCCCGAGCGCAAGGAATCGCAACCATCTCCCGGGCTCTGGGGCATGCGTCGTCGGCTCATCTCGGTATCGTTTCCGGCGATGCCTACTCCGATCATCCGTACCGAACAACTCGTGAAGCACTTCGGTGACGTCGAAGCCCTCAAGGGCGTCGACCTCGAGGTCTACCGGGGCACGGTGCTCGGGTTGCTTGGCCCCAACGGGGCCGGCAAGACGACGGCGGTTCGCATCCTCGCGACCCTGCTCACGCCGACGAGCGGTCGAGCCGAGGTCGACGGCCTCGACGTCGTACGCGACGCCGAGGAGCTCCGGTTCCGCATCGGTCTCGCCGGCCAGAGCGCAGCCGTCGACGAGAACCTCACCGGCCTCGAGAACCTCGAGCTCGTCGGACGCCTCTATCACCTGCCGAAGGCCGAGGCACGCCGCCGCGGCAGCGAGGTGCTCGAGCGGTTCGACCTCGCCGACGCAGCCGATCGGCCGGCCAAGACGTATTCGGGGGGCATGCGTCGGCGGCTCGACCTCGCCGCGAGCCTGGTCGGGCGCCCGGACATCCTCTTCCTCGACGAACCGACGACGGGCCTCGACCCGCGCAGCCGCATCGACGTCTGGGATTTCGTGCGTGAGCTTCAGAGCGAGGGGACGACCCTGTTGCTGACGACGCAGTACCTCGAGGAGGCCGACCAGCTGGCCGATCGCATCGCTGTGATCGATGTGGGAACGGTGATCGCAGAGGGAACGTCCGACCAGCTGAAGGCGCAGATCGGCGGGGAGGTCCTCGAGCTGCACGTCGACGACCGCGTCGACATCCCACGCGTGATCGAAGCGCTCTCGGGTGTCGGCGCGGGGGCACCCACCGCCGACGACGACGCCAGGCGCGTCCGTATCCCGGTGGGCAACGACGGGTTCGACGCGCTCCGCGACAGCGTCCGCCGTCTCGACGAGTCGAAGGTGTGGGTGGCAGACATCGCTCTCCACCGCCCGACCCTCGATGATGTCTTCTTGTCGCTGACGGGCCGCGCGGCCGAGGATGGCTCCGAATCCGACCCCTCGTCAGCGCCGGCGGGGCGTGGACGCGGCAAAGGTCGCAGCCAGGGTCGCACCCGGAAGGGGGACGCATGAGCGCCACGCTGCAGGCGCCGGTCGACAGGCGCGCCCCGTCTGGCGTGAGCGGGCGCGTGGGGTTGGCGTTCGGCGATGGCTTGCTGGTCGCCCGGCGGAACCTCGTGACCCTCACGCGCGTTCCGACGGTCTTCATTTTCGAGCTGGTGCAGCCGGTGATGTTCGTCCTGCTGTTCCGCTACATCTACGACAACCAGTTCGCCACGCTGCCGGTGGGCCTCGACTACGTGCAGTTCCTGATGCCCGGCATCTTCGTGCAGAACGCGATCTTCGGCGCCACCACGACGGCCGTGGGCCTCGCTGAGGACCTCAAGACCGGCATCATCGATCGGTTCCGGTCGCTGCCGATGGCTCGCTCGGCTGTGCTGGTGGGTCGCACGACCTCCGACCTGCTGAAGAACCTGCTGCTCGTGTTGATCGTCATCGGGATCGGGTACCTGGCGGGGTTCCGCTTCGAGAACGGCTTCGTGCCCGCCGTCGGCGTCGTCGTCCTGGTGCTCGCGGTGGGATTCACCTTCTCGTGGATGTTCGCCTGCGTGGGACTGGCACTGAAGCAGGTGGAAGCCGTGCAGGCCGCGTCCTTCACGTTCGTTTTCCCGATCGTGTTCGTCAGCGCGGCGTTCGTGCCGGTGGTCGGGATGGCGAGCTGGTTACAGCCGATCGCTCGGCACAATCCGGTCACGGTCTGGAGCAACCTCGCCCGCTACCTCTCGAGCGGCGACATCGGCATCGTCGACGTGACCACGAAGCTCCCGGTCGATACCTTCGAAGGGCTCGTGCTGAAGTCGGTCCTGTGGATCGTCGCGCTGCTCGTGATCTTCGTCCCGGTGGCGATCCGGCTGTACCGGCGGTTGGACTGAGTGTTCTCGGCGAGCGAGCAGCGGGCCCGTCTGACAGCATCGCGGCATGGAGATCGCGCTGCGCGTCGTCTCGGTGGCCGTCGGGGTCGGGCTCATCGGCGCCGCCGTGATCTCGGCGGTCAAGACGGTGGTGATCCCCCGGCAGGCCGCGTCGGTGATCACCCGGACCGTGTTCACCGTGCTGCGACGTACGTACCACCTGGTCACGCCGCCATCGATGTCGTACGAGCGGCGCGATCGCGTGCTCGCCACCTACGCCCCGATCGGCATGCTCGCGCTGCTCGCCACCTGGATCGGCCTCGCCTTCCTGGGCTACGCGGCGCTCTTCTGGGGCCTCGACGGAGACACGAGCGGGGTCGTCGCCCTGGAGCTCAGTGGCTCGTCGCTGTTCACGCTCGGGTTCCTGCGACCCGGAGGCTTCTGGTTGATGATGGTCTCGTTCACCGAAGCCGCGATCGGGTTGTTCCTGCTCGCCCTGCTCATCACGTACCTGCCGAACATCAATGCGGCCTTCTCGCGGCGCGAACGGGGCGTGACCGCGCTCTCGGTCCGAGCCGGTGAGCCTCCCTCGGGCACCGAGATGGTGCTGCGGTTCTGGCGGCTCGAGCGCATGTCGGAACTTCACGAGGTCTGGATCGAGTGGGAGCGCTGGTTCGTCGACGTCGAAGAGACGCATACGTCGTTCTCGGCGCTCGCGTTCTTCCGCTCCCCGCAGGCAGACCACTCATGGGTGACCGCGTCCGGCGCGGTGCTCGACGCTGCCGCTCTCGCGAGCTCCAGCATCGATATCCCCCACGATGTGCAGGCCGACATCTGTATCCGAGCCGGCTACCTGTCCTTGCGACGCATCGCCGAAGGCTTCGGCATCGCGTATGACCGCCAGCCCGAGCCCGACGATCCTATCTCGATCACTCGTCAGGAATGGGACGACGCGATGGACGACCTCGCCGCGGCCGGTGTCGAGATCAAGGCCGACCGCGACCAGGCCTGGCGCGACTTCGCGGGGTGGCGGGTGAACTACGACACGGTGCTGCTGGAGCTCGCCGACCTCACGGGTGCCCCGTACGCGATGTGGTCCTCGGACCGAGGGGTGCTCCGCGAACCACGATGACGACTCACGCCCCCGGCTTGAAGACCATGTCGAGCACGATCAGGACCAGCACCGCGTAGTCGATACGCGAGACGAGGATCAGCCGGTCGCGCATGGCGGCGATACTGGGGTCGTCGAACCCCTTCTCCTGAGCGAGGGCCGCGAGCGCGCCGCCCCTTGGGCCGAGGTAGAGCGCACCGGTGAGCGCGGTCGCAACGATGCCGAGGAGGGCGAGCACGATCCACAGCTCGAGGGCGAACGGTCCGTACCAGACCATCGCGATCCCTGAGAACAGCACCACGACCGACATCGGCATGAACAGGCGCTGCCCGAAGTGCTCGGCGTCGCGCCCGAGCTGCAGGAACCCCTCGTTGTCGTTCGCCCCCTTGAACTGTGCGATCTTCACCTGGAAGAAGAACGCGCCTCCCACCCAGACGATCGCAGCGAAGACATGGAAGAACACGCTCGCCTTGTACAGGGTGGTGTTGAACGCGAGCAGCTGCATCGCGGAGCGCTTCCTTGGCCTCTCGTTTCACGACGGCGACGAGACGATACCGTCGCCTGCGATCGGGGGGAAGCACGTCAAGGCGCGGAGACGAGAGGCACGAACCCGGTACGCCGCAACATCGCCGGCCCTATCTCACCTGAGCAGGCGGCTCAGCCTCCTGTCGGCGAGCACGTTCCCGCCGGTCTGGCAATCGGGGCAGTAGGTCACCTCGTGTGACTCGTAGCTGACGCGCCTCAGGTCGGCGCCGCACGCAGGGCAGGGTTCCCCCGCGTGGTTGTGCACCGTGAAGTGATCGCCCAGTTTCGTGGGCAGACCCCCGTGCCGCCCGCGCTCGACCTCGAGCGCGGCATCGAGGATGGCATGGGTTGCCTCGATCAAGCGCTGGCGCTCGTCATCGGTGAGCTTGCCGAGCGAGACGTACGGCGACAGCTTCGCCCGATGCAGGATGTCGTCGCTGTAGCCTCGGCCGACGCCGGCGACCGTGCGTTGATCGCGCAGGATCGTGTGCACCCGCCGGGTGTCCTCGCCGGTCCGCACGAGCGCGTCGAACCCTTCGCTCGCAGCTTCCAGGCCGAGCTTGCCCAGCGGGCCCTCGTCGCCGGCTGCGAGCACCCACCAGCCCGCCTTGCGTTCGTGGCCGAATTCCTTGACGAGCACGCTGGGACGGTCACGCGACCTGAGACGCAGCACGGCGCCGCGGGGCTTGGTGGACTTCGGGGGCGCTTCGACGTCGACCCGCCCGCCCTGAGAAAGGTGCACGAGCAGCCGCAGCTCGCCCGAGAGCTCGATCACGATGTACTTCCCGCGCCGGCCGACCCGCTCGATCGCGCGGCCGATGGCCTCGTCGGGCTTCGGTTCATAGGTCTTCAACGAGGAGAACTGCAACACGTCGAGCCCCTCGAGCTGGGCGCCCGAAAGCACCTCGTCGAGCCGTTCCGCCAGCGCCTGCACCTCGGGCATCTCGGGCATCCAACGTCCCCTACGCGGCGAGCTCCGCGGCTGCCTTCGCGACGATCTCGATGCACTCGTCGATGCGGTCGCGATGCGTGCGGTGCGACACGATGCAGACCCGCAGCACGAATCGACCGTGGATGCGCGTGGACGACAGGAACACCCGCTTCGAGTCGTTGAT
>JAOUEA010000041.1 GCA_029858935.1 Actinomycetota bacterium | reverse complement strand
GAGCGCCCCCTATTCGATGAAGGATCGCGAGCATGCGGTGTTCACCCAGACGAACAACGTCGTGAACACCCTCAACGTGATCTACGCGATGCGTGACCTCACCCCCGACGCGCATCTCGTGAAGCTCGGCACCATGGGTGAGTACGGCACGCCGAACATCGACATCGAGGAAGGCTTCATCGAGATCCGGCACAACGGACGGGAGGACTACCTTCCGTTCCCGAAACTCCCCGGGTCGATGTACCACCTGTCGAAGGTGCACGATTCCCACAACATCCACTTCGCGTGCCGCGTCTGGGGCATGCGTGCGACCGATCTGAACCAAGGGGTCGTGTACGGGATCCACACGGACGAGACTCGGCTCGACGATCGGCTGCTCACACGGTTCGACTACGACGACGTGTTCGGCACGGCCCTGAACCGGTTCTGTCTGCAAGCCGTGATCGGCCATCCGCTCACGGTGTACGGCAAGGGAGGACAGACGCGCGGCTACCTCAACATCGTCGACACCCTCCGATGCGTCGAGCTCGCCGTGATGCACCCGGCCGAACGTGGTGAGATGCGCGTGTTCAATCAGTTCACCGAATCGTTCTCGGTGATGGAGTTGGCCCAGCTCGTACAGAAGGCGGGCGCCGAGGCTGGCCTCGACGTCGCGGTCGAGCCCATCGACAATCCCCGATTCGAGCTGGAGGAGCACTACTACAACCCCGTTCACACGAAGCTGCTCGACCTCGGGCTCGAGCCGCACCTGCTGTCGGAAACGCTGATCGAGTCGGTCTTCGCCGAGATCCAGCGCTACAAGGGCCGCGTGATCGCCGATCACATCATGCCGCGCGACCGCTGGCAGGTGGCCGGTGCACCGGCGAGAGCCGGCGCGGCCGCCGAGACATCGGTCTCCTAGCACATGTGGGCCCTGCGGCTGCTCGCCGGCGCGGCCGCCGTGGCGTTCTTCCTGGCGGCGGTCCGTTCCTATCAGCGCCGAAACATCAGCCGGCTCAGCCTGTTCACCGCGCTCATCGCAGCCGCCGCCGTGGTGCTGCTTGCGTCGTTCCCCAACCTATTCGACCCGCTCTTCGACACGTTCAACTTCCGGCGCACCCCGGGCGACAATCGCCGGCTCGTCGCACTGCTGCTGGGCGCCGTCGTGGTGCTGTTCCTGCTGCTGTTCCGGCTGCAGGGCCATTCCGACCGCAGCGAGCGAGCGATCCGCCAGCTCGTCGAGGCCCTGACGGTGGAACGCTTCGACTGGGCCGCGGCAGAGCGGATCGTGCCACCCGGACCCAAGGTGATCACGATCTGCCCCGCCTTCAACGAAGCGGAGAACGTCGGCCCCGTGATCGAGGCGATGCCCAGGGAAGTCGCCGGCTACCGGGTCGTACCGATCGTGATCGACGATCGGAGCGAGGATGGCACCGCGGGCGCTGCTCGAACGGCGGGCGCGCTCGCCGCGACGCTGCCGATCCGACGGGGCGGCGGCATGGCTCTGCGGATCGGCTACGACATCGCGCTCCGCCTCGGCGCCGACATCGTCGTCTCGCTCGACGCCGACGGCCAGCATCTGCCCGAAGAGATCCCGGTGCTGATCGCGCCGATCGTCGAGGGCCGTGCAGATCACGTGAACGGCTCTCGCATGCTGGGCGACTTCGAGCGCGGAGGCGGCTTCCTGCGCCACGCGGGCGTGCATTTCTTCTCGTGGCTCGTCACGATCCTCACCGGCCAGCGCATCACCGACATCTCCAGCGGATACAGGGCGACCACGGCGGAGACCCTCCGCAAGCTGATCCTCGTGCAGGATCAGTTCTGGAGCTCGGAGATCACGATCGAAGCGCTGCGCCAACGCGCCCGCATCGTCGAGGTCCCCGTGACGTTCCTCACGCGGCGCGGCGGCGAGTCGAAGAAGCCGAAGAGCATGCGGTACGCCTGGCACTTCTCCAAGGCGATCGGCAAGACCTGGCTCAGGTGACTCCGGCGCTGCTCAGGGAACGGCTCCGACCGCCGAGACCGGCGCGAGACAGGCACCAGGGCACCACCGCCGCAGGCAGCGTGATGCCCACGACGTAGACCACCTTCGCCCACCCCTCTTCGAAACCAGCGGCGATGCCGATCGCGGTCGACACCGCGACCACCGCGACCGCAGGGCGCAACGGACGCCACGCACCCCGGCCCCCGGTCGCGTGGAGCAAACCCCCGGCCACGGCCACGGTGCCGATCGTCGCGATGACCACACCGGCGAGATGCACTGCCCCGTGCCACGTCGTCGCGGAACCGGGAGCATCGGTCGGGAACGCCAGCAGCAGGTCGCCACTCGCGGTCACGAGATAGCCGCCCACCGCGATCGACGATATGCCCGCGGGCCGCAGGGCGCCGAGCGCGAACGCCCAGTAGCACACACCGAGCCAGAGGAAGATTGCGATCATCGGCACGCCTGCAACGCCGTCGAGGGCCATGCTACTGGGCCAGCTGACCCAGCCCTGACGCTCGATCACGCCGTGCCGTGCGATCGCGAGAGCGAGTGCGGCGACCACGAACCCGGCGGGACCAGCGGCGCCGGCCCACAGGGCGACGCGACGCGCACTCGAGGTGTGACTCACGCGCCGGCCGTGACCGCCCGAGCGACCGCGATCTCGGCCGCCACGCGCGCGTTGTCCTCGAGCAGGCCGAGGTTCGCCTCGAGGCTGCGACCGTCTGTGAGCTCGGCGAGCACCGCAAGCAGGTACGGCGTTCGCGCTTTGCCTTCGACGCCTGCGGCATCGGCTCGCCGCTCCGCCTCGGCCGCGGCAACCGCGACCTCGTCGGCGGGCATCGCGAGCGCACGCGGGACGGGGTTGCACACGAGCAGGGTCGAGTCCGACCCTAGGCCGAGCGACGCATCGAGCATGGAGGCTGCCTCGGCGGGCCCGTCGACTCGATGCTCCAGCTCGACCGGCGTCTCGCTCGCGAGGAAGAACGGCAACCGGTCGACCCCGTACCCCACGATCGCCACGCTCAGTTCCTCGAGCTTCTCGGCAGTCGCCACGGGATCGATGATGGACTTCGGACCCGAGCACACGAGCATGCCGGGCGTGCGGGCCAGCTCGAGCAGGTCGGCGCTCACGTCGCGATCCCCGCCTCGGTGCACCCCCCCGATGCCCCCGGTCGCCGCGACATCGACACCGGCGCGCGCCGCGGCCCAGATCGTGGCGCTCACCGTCGTGGCCCCGAGCGCCCGCGTGGCCACCGCGACCGGGAGGTCACGCCGCGCGACCTTGGTCGCCGCGCCCGGCTCCAGGAACCGGGCGAGCTCCCCGTCGTCGAGTCCGACGGTCACGTGTCCGTCGAGGGCACCGACCCAGCCCGGCACCGCGCCCGCCATGCGGATCGCGGTGCTCATGCGTCGGATGCACTCCTCGTTGCGCGGAGACGGCAAGCCTTGACCGATCACGCTGGTCTCGAGCGCGACGATCGCGACGCCGCCCTCGAGCGCTGTTCGTACCTCGTCGGCGACGACGACCGCGCTAGCCATGCGAAGACGCCCGTTCGGGCCAGGCCTGCGCGCTGGCGGCCACGAGAGCGCCGGCGTGGCACGCCCGGGCCAGGGCTTCCTGCGGCGCGTCGCCGCGCCTGAGGCAGGCGAGCAGCACCCCATCGAACGCGTCACCCGCGCCGGTCGGGTCGATCTCCTCGATCGCCTCGGCCGGCTGCACGATCACGTCTCCGTCGACGCAGAGCGCGGCGCCACGACCATCCATCTTCACCGCCGCGACCCGGTAGCGCGCACCCAACACGGCGGCCGCCTCGGGGCCCGTGCGACCGGTCAGCACCTCGACCTCGCGGTCGTTGGCGAACACCGCGCTGGCGCGCGTGGTCTCCTCGAAGAAACGGTCCGCACCGAAGGCCTCGACGAGCGGCCACGACGCGGCCTCGACGCCGACCAGCTCACCGCGCGAGCGTTCGAGCGCAGCGATCGCGGCGTCGTGGCCGGGTTCCTGCAGCAGCAGATATCCGGAGACCAGCACGGCCGCGGCGTCGATCGTCGGCGGCAGATCGGCGCGCTTCAGGAGCGCGTTGGCTCCCCGGTCGGCGACCATCGAACGCTCGCCGGATTCGTGCACGACGAGCATCGTGCCCGTGGGAGCCTGGGCGTCGATCACGAGCGTCGCTTCGACGCGGCGCTCCTGCAGCGCCCCTCGCACGGTCTTGCCCTGCAGATCGTCGCCGATGCGCCCGATCACTCGTGTCGATGCGCCCGCCCAGCTCGCCCACACCGCGGCGTTGGCCGACGTGCCTCCCGGTTGCATCAGCACCCGGCCGTGCACGTCACCTCCGCGTTTCAATGCGTTGGCATCGACCCGGATGTCGAGCATCACGTCGCCCACGCACACGAGATCCACGGCGTTCACCCTAGCGGCGCGTGACGCGAACGCGCGGTCGACGAGCGATCAGCCGCGGTCGACGGGCGATCGGTCCGGTCGCCGCTCGACGGGCTCGGCGGACAGCGCAGGTGACGCCGGCCTCGGGATCTGGGAACCGCCCGTGACGCGCGCCTGGTCCGCGGCCGGAGCACCTGGCGTCATGGCGGCTCTGCGTGCCCGAGCGATCGCCTTCTCCCGGCGGAACTTCTTCCAGTCGCTCGTCTTGGTGCTGAAAGCGAGGTCGGTCGCGATCTGCAGCACACCGAGCGCCGCGAGCGCCGCCGCCGCCCACCAGGGAGCGTTCGAGCCGGGCCAGAAGGCCAGCGCCAGGAACGGGGCGAGCTTCGTCGCGATCGCGCCGCTCGCGTGCATCCATGCCCTGGAATCGGGGTCGGCTCGCAAGTACGTGCCGTAGTCGGACTTCAACCCCGGACGCGGCGGTGGGGGCCCGCCCAGGAAGTAGTCGGTCCATCGGATGCCGACCATGGTGCCGACCAGCCAGTGGGTCGGCGAGTGCAGGCTGATCGACCAGATCATCCCCGCGGCGACCAGGGCCAGGCCCTTCCACACCGGTGTGTGCCAGGCGAATGCGGCGCCGACGGCGAGCGCCCCGGCGATCGAGCCGAGGCCGAGCAGGGCGTTGCCCGTCCAGACCGGAACTCGCATGCGCACTCCCGCCCTGAACGCCGCGGTGTCGATGCGCCCGATCTGTTCGGCGTGCTCGTCGACCAGCAGCCGGTCGAGCTTGACCTGGCGCACGATGGTCCAGAGGCCGAGCGAGCCCAGATCGGCGTTCCCGCCGGCAACGGCGGCCTCGATGCGATCGAGGTCGTCCCCGATCCGCTGCGACGCAGTTGGCCGAACCTCCACGATCTGGCCCCTTTCCGGCTATACGATGCGCCCGGCGCACCGCGACACGATGTGCGCGGCGCTCCTGCGAAGAGCGCTTCCCCGAGATGTGCAGGAGGGCACCACGTCTAGGAGTATCGCGCACCAGGCGCCGCCAGGCGCGACACGAAACCATGCGCTCGTCACGCTCGACGGGCGGTATGCCATCGTGGATCGGATCGCTTCCGGCGGCATGGGCGAGGTCTTCCGGGCGCGTGACACCGTGTTGGCCCGCGAGGTCGCCATCAAGGTGCTCCACCGATCGCTCGCAGGCGACCAAGCCTTCGTCGACCGCTTCCGCACCGAGGCCCGCGCGGCCGCGGGTCTCTCGCATGCCAATATCGTGGCGGTCTTCGATTGGGGCTCGGTCGACGGCATCTACTACATGGTCATGGAATACGTCCGCGGCCAGAGCGTGCGAGCGTTGCTGAGCCGCGAGGCCAGGCTCGAACCGGCGCAAACGGTCGAGGTCGTGCGCCAGACGTTGCAGGCCCTCGACCACGCACATCACCAGGGCATCGTGCATCGCGACATCAAGCCGGAGAACATTTTGGTCACGACCGGCGGCGTCGTGAAGGTCGCCGACTTCGGCCTCGCTCGAGCCTATGCAGACGGCCGGCAGACGCACGCGGGCTCGGTGACCGGTACGGTGCAGTACCTGGCCCCCGAACAGATCCGGGGAGAGCCGGCCGATCCGCGAAGCGACCTGTACTCCTTGGGCATCGTGAGCTACGAGCTGCTCACCGGGAAGCTGCCGTTCACCGGCGAGACCGCGATGTCGATCGCCTACAAGCACCTGTCCGGTCGCGTGCCGCTGCCCAGCGCCACGGTGCCGTCGATCTCCCCCGAGCTCGACGGCTTCGTGTCGAGCGCCACCGACCGCGACCGGGAGATGCGGCCGGAATCGGCGCTCGAGATGCGCCGCGACCTCGAGGCGATCGCACCGTCGCTGCCGGCCGCTCGCGCCTTGACGTCGATCGTCGACGACGAACCCGCGGTGATGCCGCTGCCGGCCGACGGCACGACCACCGACGTCGTCGTGCTCGGCGATGCCGCCTCCAGCGAGGTCGGCACCACGACCGCCACGATCGCCCGCGTCGAACGAGGCACACGCCTGCGATGGCGCCGACGCCTCGGCGTCGTCGCCCTGGTGGCCACCGTGGCCGCGGCAGCATGGGGGGTGTGGACCTACGTGATCCCCCACCGAGCCGACGTGCCTTCGCTCGCAGGCGCGTCCGTCGACACCGCCCGAGACCAGCTCTCCGACCTGGGCTTCGCCGTTCGCATCGCCGACGGTCGGTACTCGGAGCGCGTGGACGTAGGAAGCGTGCTGCGGGTGCAGCCTGCGTCGGGCACCTCGCTGGCACGGGGCGAGACCGTCACCATCGTCCCCTCGCTGGGACCTCCTCCGATCAAGGCTCCGTCGGTCGAGGGCCTGACCCTCGACCGAGCGACCGCCCGGCTCGATCGGGTGGGCCTGGCGGCCGAGGTCGCGAAGCGACGCTTCCACGACGAGATTCCCAAGGGCAGCGTGATCGGCCAAGTGCAGACGGGCACGGTGCCGGCCGGGAGCACGGTCGAACTGATCGTGAGCGACGGACACGCCCCCGTCGTGATCCCGAGGGTCGCCGGCATGACCGAGTCTGAAGCCTCGAAGGCCCTGCAGGCGCTCGGGTTCTCGGTCACGACGGCGGAGTCGTTCTCCAACGGCGTGGACCGTGGGTTCGTGATCGGTGTGAGCCCGAAGGCGAACACCCAGGCTCCGTACGCGTCGACCGTCACGTTGAAGGTGTCGCTCGGGCCCGAACGGTTCCAGGTCCCGAGCTTCATCGGGCTGAACAGGAACCAGGCCGAGTCGAAGGCTGCGGGGTACGGGCTCGAAGCTTCGTTCACCGACCTGCCCGGCGGCACGGGCGTGGTGATCACCCAGAGCCCCGCGCCGGGCGTGATGGTGAGCTACGGCGATTCCGTGCAGCTGTTCCTGCTGTGAGCTTCGCCCGGCGCGGTCACGGTTGGAACTCGGCCCGCGGACCTTCCTGGTAGCTGTATCGCTCCTCGGCGAACGGCTCGGCGTGCACGTGGTACCCGCGTACCTCCCAGAACCCCCGCTCGTTCGTGTCGCTGAACCGCAAGCCGGTGAGCCATTTCGCGCTCTTCCATGCGTAGCGCTTGGGCACCACCAGCCGAAGCGGCCAGCCGTGCTCGGCCGTGAGGTCCTCGCCGTGGTTGCGCCACGCCAACAACACGTCGTCGTCGCTCATCGCCTCGAGGGACAGCTCGGAGGTATAGCCGTAGGAGCACTCGGCGATCACCCACTTCGCCTCGGGCGCCGGCTGTGCGCGCTCGAGGATCGTGCGGAACGGCACGCCTTCCCATGTGTTGTCGAGCGTGGTCCATCCGGTCACGCAGTGCATGTCGGCATCGACCGTGACCGTGGGGAGGGCGCGCAGTTCCTCGTACGTCAGCCGGAACGGGTGCTCGACCAGCCCGGAGACCTCGAGGTCCCAGGTCTTCCCGTCGAAGTTCGGGATCGGCCCGTAGTGCAGCACCGGCCAGGTCTTCACGAGCCGCTGACCCGGTGGGATGCGCGGTGCGATCTCGGGCGGATAGCTCTTCGTGAACAATCCCATCAACCCTCCTTCGCGACGCCCACGTGCCCGGATGTCGGGTCCTCCGCCAGCGAGGCCCACGCATCGAGCGCGATCTGGACGTCGTCGTCGCTCACGTCGACGTGGGTCACCATGCGCACACCGTTGCCGGTGTGCGTCACGCCCACGCCCAGGGCCCCCAATCGGTCGATCGTCTCGAGCATGTCGAGCCCTACCGCTTCCGTGTCGACGAAGACCATGTTCGTTTCAACCTGGTCGAGATCGATCGAGCCGGGAAGCCGTTCGGCCACACCCTCGGCGAGTCGGCGAGCCCGCTCATGGTCTTCGTGCAGGCGCTCGGTTCCACGCTCCAACGCGAGGATGCCGGCGGCTGCCGTGATGCCCGCCTGCCGCCACGCCCCCCCGAACAGGATCGAGAGCCGCCGCGCCTCGGGCATCAGGTCGGCCGGCCCGCACAGCAGGGAGCCGATCGGAGCACCGAGCCCCTTGGAGACGCAGAACATCACCGTGTCGGCCTCGTGGGCGAACTCCGCGGCGTCGACGCCCGCGGCCGCGGCCGCGTTGAACAGCCTGGCGCCGTCGAGGTGCACGGGCACGCCGGCTCCGGCGGCGACCGCGCGAACGGCGCGCAGCTCGGCCAGCGGCATCACCCTGCCCCCGGTCCCACCGGCCGTGTTTTCCACCGACAGCAGGTCCACCACCTCGACGTCGTAGAAAGAGTCGGGTTCGAGCAGGTCGCTGGCCTGTGCGGCGTCGATCCAACCGCGGCGCCCGGTCTCCACGGTGCGGAAACCGATGCCCGACAGGGCGGCGGCGGTCATCAGCTCGGTCGTTGCCACGTGCGACGCGCTCGAACAGGCCACGAGATGCCCATTCGTGCGCACGTGCAGGGCGAGCGCGATCTGATTCGCCATCGTGCCGGTGGGCACGTAGAGGGCCGCCTGGGTCCCGAGGCGCTCGGCGGCCAGCTCCTGCAGTCGATTGGCGGTGGGATCGTCGCCGTACCAGGCGTCGCCGACCTCGGCCTCGGCCATCGCCGCGCGCATCTGCGGCGACGGTGAAGTGACGGTGTCCGAACGCAGATCGACCCGGAAACGACGCACGGCGGTCAGTCTAGCGGCGAGTCTCCACCGGCCGCGGTTCGCGAGGGTGCGCGTCAGTACAGGAACATCGGCTTGCCGTCGACGTGGCGGATCTTCGGGCGGTACTCCCCTCTGTCGTACAGCGCAGCGACGTCGACCCGCTTGACGCCTTGTCCGAGCACCGTCAGCGGCACGTTCACGTAGTTGCCGTTGCGCAACGCCACGAGCCGGCCGTGCACGCCTTCGATCGCGAGATCGGCGGCCATCACCGCGTAGTTGATCGCGACCATGAGATCGAGCGAGTCGGGCGAGCCCGAGCGCATGAGGTAGCCCACCTGCTGGTGGATCATGTCCGAGCCGGTCCGCTCCTTGAGCAGCTCGCTCGTCAACTGGCCGATGCCACCCAGCTTTCGATGGCCGTAGGCATCTTCGACCTCGCCCTGCACCATCTCTCCGCCGCCGAGCGTCGCGCCCTCGCTGATCGTCATCATGGCGTAGTTGCTCGGGTTCGCCGCCTTGTCGCGCATCAGCAGATCGCCGAGGCGGTCGATGTCGAACGGCACCTCCGAGATGATCGCGCGCTCGACGCCCGATAGGTACGCCGAGACCAGCGATGTCTCCCCGCTGTAGCGGCCGAAGACCTCGACCACGGCGAGGCGTTCGTGCGATCCGGCGCTCGTGCGGAGCTGGTGGACGAAGATCACGGTGCGCGTCACGGCGGTGGAGAACCCAATGCAGTAATCGGTGCCGTGTACGTCGTTGTCCATCGTCTTGGGGATCGCGACGATCGGGACGCCTTCTTCGTGAAGCCGCAAACCGAACGAGAGCGTGTCGTCCCCGCCGATCGGGATCAGCGCATCGAGACCGAGCCGCTCGATCACCCGAAGCACGTGCGCCGTGTGGTCGCGAGGCCCGTCATCGGTGCGACCGCCCGAGAGGAACGAGGGTTCGTCGGCTTCCCGCACCTTGGCCGGGTTCGTTCGGGACGTGTGCAGGAAGGTGCCCCCAGTGCGATCGATCGTCCGTACCACGCCCGGGTCGAGGGCCAGGGAGTTCGCCGCCAGGCTCTCGAGATCATCGGGGTCGGTATCGAGCAGTCCGCCCCACCCTCTGCGGATGCCGACCACCTCGTGGCCGTCGGACGCGGCACGGTTGACGACAGCCTTGATCGAGGCGTTGAGCCCCGGCACGTCGCCACCGCCGGTGAGGATACCAAGCCGCATGGCGGAAGCCTACGAAAGGGCAGCCCTTCACTGTGGGACGTCGGCCCTGTGGCTCGTCGGCCCTGTGGCTCGCCGGGCTCAGTCGCACAGGACCTGCGGAAGGCTCCAGAGGGTCTCGGGCACCGTGCGAGGCGCTGCAGCCACTTCGGCGATCGGCGACGTGACGAGCCGCTGTCCGATCATGCCCACCATCACTCCCCAGACACCGCGCGCTGCCTCCTCGAGCGCCGCGATACCGAGGCGAGTGGCGAGCACGCGATCGTAGGCCACCGGAGATCCACCCCGTTGCACGTGGCCGAGCACCGTGATGCGTGACTCGACCCCAATGCGCGCCGCCAGCTCGCGGGCGACGAGGCTGCCGATGCCGCCGAGGCGAGGCCAGCCGTTCTCGTCGAGCGGATAGTCGGGCACGTCCATCGTGCCGGGCACCGGCGAGGCACCCTCGGAGACCACCACGATCGAGAAGCGGCGCTCCTCGAGCATGCGCTGCTTCACGCGCCTGGCCACCAGCTCGATATCGAATGGGTGCTCAGGCAGCAGGATGACGTCAGCGGCGCCCGCGATGCCGGCCTCGAGACCGATCCAACCGGCGCTGCGACCCATCACCTCGCAGACCATCACCCGTTGGTGGCTCTCGGCGGTGCTGTACAGGCGGTCGATCAGCTCCGTTGCGATCTGCACCGCGGTCTGGAACCCGATGCTGTGATCGGTGCCGGCGATGTCGTTGTCGATCGTCTTCGGCACGCCGATGATCGGTACGTCGGGCATCGCGGCGCACGCCCCCATCGTGCCCTCCCCACCGATCGCGATGAACCCGTCGAGGCGATGCACGGCGATCGTTTCGCGCACGCGGTCGATGCCGTCGGACGTTCGGGACGGCTGTACACCAGACGTGCCCAGGATCGTGCCGCCACGAGACACGAGCCCGCGGACCTCGTCGCGCGTGAGCTCGTCGGCGGTGCCCTCCATCACGCCCCGCCATCCGTCACGGAACCCGTAGACGGTTGCGCCGATCTCGTCGTGGGCGTGGCGCACCACGGCCCGGATCGCGGCGTTCAGCCCAGGGCAGTCTCCGCCGCCTGTGAGGAGTCCGATGCGCACGGTCGACAGGGTACGACCCTCGTTCGGTGCACGATGGAGGTGCGTCGTTCCGGCGGAAAGACGCCTCGACGCCGCCCGTGGCTCAGGCGTGCTCCGGCTCGTGCTCGTCGTCGTCCGACTTCGCCTTGAGCACCTGGTACCAGCTGTCCTCGTAGGCGCCGTCATCGAGCGTGGCCGCCTCGGCGACCTCGTGCTCGGACACACGCTTCGCGACCGCTCTGCTCGCGAAGCCCAGGTACTCGTCGACCGATCGCTTTTCCGCCATGCTCGTCTCCACTCCCTGTCACTGTCGAACCACACCGACGACCCCACAACCATCGGGCATCGGAGCTCGATCCTTGATACCGCGAGCAGGGTAGGCGGTCTCGGTCGGACGCTCCGGTAAGATGCCGAACATGCAGGGTGCTGTGCAGCTCGCGAACTTCTTCCCCCGGATCGACGGATGGCTCGAAGCGATCTTCATCGGCCTGCTGGTGCTGCTCGCAGGGGCGGTGGGTTTGTTCGCGCTCTTCGTGCTCGTGCAGCAGTTCAGGAACCCCGGCCGGCGCTGACCGTTTCGGCCGCTCAAAGGGCGGCGCGCGGCACGATCTGAGTTCCCGCGTCGCCCCGGAGCGCCGACGTCGCGTCGTCGAGGTCGGCGATCACGGCTCTGGCGCCTCCTTGTCGAACGAATCCGACCGACGCCTCGATCTTCGGTCCCATCGAACCGGCCTCGAACTCACCTCTGTTGAGCAGGCCCTGCGCTTCTTCCACCGTCATGCGGTCGATGTCCTCGGGGTAAAACGATCCATACCCGCGCTGCACCTTCTTCACGTCGGTGAGGATCAGCAGCGTCGTCGCACCGACTTCCTTCGCCAGGATCGCCGCTGCGAGATCCTTGTCGACGACACCCTCCTTGCCGATCAAACGCGGGCCGTCTTCGATCACCGGCACCCCTCCCCCTCCGCCCGCGATCACGACCACGTCGTCGGCCACCAATCGGGCGATCACCGGGGTTTCGACGATCGAGTAGGGCCGGGGACTCGGCACCACACGCCGCCAACCGCCGTGTGGGTCGGGCTTCATCGTGTACCCGCGATCTGCTTCGAGCCGGGTCGCCTCCGCCTCCTCGTAGTAGGGGCCGATGAACTTGGTCGGGTGCTCGAAGGCCGGATCGTCGGGTCGAACGCGGGTGAGGGTGAGGACGGTCGAGACCGGACGCTCCATGCCGCGCTCGAAGAAAACGTCGCCGAGCGTCACCTGGAGCAGGTAGCCGATCTGGCCCTGACTCTGGGCGCCGCACACGTCGAGGGGCATCGGATGCACGGCGTCGATGGCCGCTTCCTGCTGGAGCAGGATGCGGCCGACCTGGGGCCCGTTGCCGTGGGTGAGGACGACCTGCCAGCCATCCGAGGCGATGTCGGCGATGCGCTCGGCGGCCTCGCGGCAGGATCGATACATCTCTTCGAACGTGTCGGCCGCGCCTCGTCGGAGCAGGGCGTTGCCACCCAGGGCGACCACCACCCGCTCCATGCACGACTCCCGTCTTTCCTCGCACGGCGTTGCCGCGCTCGTCTCGCTTCGGGTCGGCTCAGCCGAGCACCGGCTTGAGGACGTCGGTGAGCTGGGGGGACTCCGGCAGCACGTCGAGGTCGTAGCGCACGCGCACGGCCGGCTTGGCGATGTCGATCACCCGCCGAAGATCGATCGGCGTGCCGATCACGACCAGATCGACGTCGGCGGCGTCGATGATGGCCGCCATCTCCTGCAGCTGGCCGTCGCTGTACCCCATGGCGGGTAACACCGCGCCCACGTCGTACTTCTCGAACGTCTCGGCGATCGTGCCGATCGCCCACGGGCGCGGATCGACGATCTCGGCGGCGCCGCCACGTTGCGCCGCCACGACACCGGCGCCGATCTTCATCGAGCCGTGCGTGAGGGTGGGGCCGTCCTCGACGACGAGCACCCGCTTGCCGCGAATCGCGTCGGGATCGTCGACGCTCACCCTGGAGTTGGCTTTGATCACCGTGGCGGTGGGGTTCACCTCGCCGATCGTGCGGTCGAGCTGGGCCACCTGGGCTACCGTGGCCGAATCCATCTTGTTGATGAGGATCACGTCGGCAGCACGTAGGTTCGCCTCGCCCGGATGGTAGGTGAGCTCGTGGCCGGCACGCAGCGGGTCGACCAATGTGATCCAGACGTCGGGTGTGTAGAAGGGCAGGTCGTTGTTCCCACCGTCCCACAGCAACACATCGGCCTCGGCCTGGGCCTGCTCGAGTATCGCGCCGTAGTCGACGCCCGCGTAGATCACCGTGCCGCTCGTGATGTGCGGTTCGTACTCCTCACGCTCCTCGATCGTGCACTCGAAGCGGTCGAGGTCGGCAAGCTCCGCGTATCGCTGAACGCGCTGCGCGACCAGGTCTCCATAGGGCATCGGATGACGCACCGCGACGACTCGCTTGCCGGCGTCCTTCAGCACCCCGGCGATCGCGCGGGTCGTCTGGCTCTTGCCGACGCCCGTGCGAACGGCGGTGACGGCGACGGTGGGAACGGTCGCCTTGATCAAGGTGTCGCGGGGCCCCAACAGCACGAAGTTCGCACCCGCCGCGATCACCTCGCTCGCGGTATGCATCACGTCCTCGTGCGAGACGTCGGAGTAGCTGAACACGACATCGTCGACCTCAAGCTCCCCGATCAGTCGGCCGAGTTCGGACTCGTCGTAGATCTGGATGCCATCGGGGTAGCCGGGACCGGCGAGCTCCGGCGGGTATCGCCGGTCGTCGATGAAGGGGATCTGTGTCGCGGTGAACGCCACCACGCTCGTGTCCGCATCGCCTCGATAGACGGTGTTGAAGTTGTGGAAGTCGCGACCTGCGGCTCCCATGATCAGCACTCGGCGCTTCGACATGACGCACTCCTTCCGCGCGTTGGTTCCGGAGTCATCTGATGCGCGGAGGCTGCGCGCCTCGGGGCCTGCGCGCCGGAGCGCCGTCCCCGCTCTTCACCGCGGAGCCTACTCCAACCCGGCCCGCGACGGTTGAGACCGTCGCCTTCCACCGATCGGGATTTCTCCAGGGTCGCGGGCCCGCGTCATGGCTGACGGAGGTCGCCGGGAACGTCGATGTCGCGCAGGGTGGACCGAGCGGGGTCAAGCGCCGT
>JAOUEA010000223.1 GCA_029858935.1 Actinomycetota bacterium | reverse complement strand
CTGGAAGCGGACGAGCCCTCCCGGCTGCTCGCTGACCACCGGGTCGTACAGCTTCGGGCCGCCGGTGGCGGCGGTCGCCGCCGCCAGCGCTCCCAGCCGCGCGTAGAGCGTGTCGCCGGGGCAGACCGTGAACCCGGTGTCACGGTGCCCGGAGACTGCGAGCATCCGCACGGGCACCCCGGCGGGGAAGCGCTCGTTCCCTCCCGACGGGACGGTGAGCGTCGCCAGCGGGTCGACGTGCGCGAGGTCGAGCCGCCACGCGAGCAGCGCGGCCACCGCCTTCTCGGCGGCCGCCGACGGCGGCGCGCCCGCGTACGTGCCGAGCACGGCCACCCCGACCGAGCCGGTGTTGAAGCCCTGCGCGTGGGCGCCGACCACGTTCTGATCGATGCCGCCGTAACGGCCCTCGTAGACCGTGCCGAAGCGGTCGACCAGGAAGTTGTAGCCGATGTCGTTCCAGCCGTTGGAGCGGACGTGGAAGAACTCGATGCCGCGCACGATCGCCGCTGCCTCGGCACGCGAGTAGTCGTTCGACCCCGCCGTGTGGTGGACGACCGCGTACCGGATCTGCGTCGCGTAGGTCGGCTCGCCGCGCCTGATCGTCTCGTCGGCGCCCCAGGCGACCCGCGGGACGATCGCCGGGGCTGTTGCAACGGACAGTGCGCGCAGCGGCACCCTCATCTCAGGGCTCGCGACGAACGTCGCGCGGGCGGCGGACACGGGGCCGAGCGCACGCACCTGCAGGCGGTCCGAGCGACCGACCCACCAGGGGCTCCCGATCACCCAACCACGCCCGGGGCCGGCCTCGGCGCTGGCGGCGTCCGGCCGGTCGTCCTCCTCCGGCGCGCCGTCGCGCCATGCGCTCCAGGCGCCGTCCACCGCCCGCGTCCGCAGCTGAACGCGACCTGTGCCGCGCCAGCGCACGCCGACGAGGTCGAAGGGGGCCGGTGCGCGGACGTCGACGGCGCGGGGCCCGGCGAGGTCGACGGCGCGCGTGGCGGCACTGGTGACCCCCGCCGACGCGGCGCCGGGAGCGAGGAGCGCGGCGGCGAGCGCAGCGAGGAGAAAGCGGGCTGAGGTCATGACTGCCGTCATCAGGGTGCCGTCCATGCCCTTCGCCGACAAGGGCGCCGACCCCTCCCCTGATACTCTCCTTACAGACGTGAAGAGCCGGTTTTCCCGGGGTTTTCTGTTCCTCGCGGCCGCGCTCGGGGTCGCCCTCGCGCTCGGCTCCCCGGCTACCGCGGCGGACGCCCGTGTGCTCGTTGCCGAGTTCGACAACGACGTGAACCCGGTGACGCAGGCCTTCCTGCAGGACGCGATGGAGCGCGCTGTGACCGAGGGCTACGACGCCGTCGTGATCGAGATGGACACCCCCGGCGGGCTCTCCTCGTCGATGCGGGAGATCGTGAAGAGCATCCTCGCGCTGCCGATCCCGGTGATCGTGTACGTCTCGCCGTCCGGGTCGAGCGCCGACTCGGCCGGGGCCGTGATCGGCCAGGCGGCCGATGTGCTGGCGATGGCGCCGCAGACCAACATCGGCTCCTCCACGCCCATCTCGACAGGCGGCGAGGACCTCTCCAAAGACCTTCGCCGCAAGGTCGTCAACGACGCAGCCGCCTACGTCTCGGAGCTGGCGCGGGAACACGGCCGCAACGCGAAGGCCGCGGAGGCAATGGTCCGCGAGGCGGCGAACTTCGGTGCCCGCGACGCGCTCGACAAGGGCGTGGTCGACGAGATCGCGACGACGCTGCCCGCGCTGCTCGACACGATCGACGGCCGCGAGGTGATCCCGAAGGGCCTCACGCTGTCGACCGCCGGGGCATCGATCGACACGGTGCAGATGTCGTTCTGGCAGCGCGCCCTCGACATCCTGATCGACCCCAACATCATCGCCCTCATGCTGTCCGTCGGGCTGATCGGAATCGTCGTCGAGCTGTGGAACCCGGGGCTGATCTTCCCGGGCACCGTCGGGGCGATCTCGCTGCTCGTGGGGCTGTACGGCCTCCAGGTGCTCCCGATCTCGGTTGCCGGCGCGCTGCTGATGCTGCTCGCGATCGCGTTCATCGTCGCCGAGCTGTTCGTGCCGAGCCACGGCGCGCTCACGGTCGCCGGCGGCGTCACGTTCGTCGTGGGCGCGCTGATGCTCTTCGATCCCGCCGGCGAGGCGTACCAGGTCTCGCTGTGGGTGGCGATCGCGATCGCGGCGACGCTCGCGCTCGTCGTCGGCGTCGGCCTGACGAAGGCAGCCGCCGCGCGGCGCAGGCCGCCCGAGGTCGACGTCCACCGCATCGTGGGCGGCCATGGCGAGGTGCGCCGGCAGGGGTACGTCGCCGTCGCAGGCGAGCTCTGGCGCGCCCGCACCGTCGACGGCAGCCCGCTCGTGCCAGGCGACCGCGTCTCGGTCGAGTCCGTGGGCGACGACCTCGAGCTCGTCGTCTCTTCATCTGCAACCGAAAGGGGCTGAGGTGACCGCACTGATCGTCCTCGCCGTGATCGTCGCTCTATTGGCGCTGTTGCTCTCCGCGGCGGTGAAAGTCGCCCGCGAGTACGAGCGCGGAGTCGTGTTCCGACTCGGCCGGCTGCTCCCCGAGCCGAAAGGCCCGGGGCTGTTCCTGCTGATCCCCGTGATCGACCGCATGGTCAAGGTCGACCTGCGCACGGTGACGCTCAACGTCCCCCCGCAGGAGGTGATCACCAAGGACAACGTCCCGGTGCGCGTGAACGCGGTCGCGTACTTCCGCATCGTGGAGCCGAAGGCGGCGATCGTCCAGGTCGAGAACTACATGGTCGCGACGTCACAGATCTCGCAGACGACGCTGCGGTCGGTGCTCGGCCAGCACGTGCTCGACGAGCTCCTCTCGGAGCGGGACAAGATCAACGAGATCCTGCAGCGCATCATCGACGAGGCGACCTCGCCCTGGGGGATCAAGGTCTCGATCGTCGAGGTGAAGGACGTCGAGATCCCGAGCGACATGCAGCGCGCGATGGCGCGGCAGGCCGAGGCGGAGCGTGAGCGTCGCGCGAAGGTGATCTCGGCCGAAGGCGAGTTCCAGGCCTCGGAGCGCCTCAAGGACGCCGCCGCGGTGATGGCGCAGGAGCCGATCACCGTGCAGCTCCGCTATCTGCAGACGTTGCTCGAGATCGGCGGCGCCAACAACTCGACGATCGTGTTCCCGATCCCGATCGACATCCTCACGGCGCTGTCGAAGGCGGCGCAGGCGGACGATCGCTAGCCGGGCGGGGCGCCAGCGGGCTCGCCCGGCTCGCCCTCTCCCTCGTCACCGCCGACGACCGGGGCGAGCGTGGAGACGTGCTCGCCCTCGCGGAGGCGCATCACGATCACGCCCTGGGTCGCGCGGCCCGACCGCTTGACGTCGTCGACCGCCATCTTGATCACCGTGCCACCGTCCGAGATCAGCATCACCTGGTAGCCGTCGCGGACGACGCGCGCGCCGGCGAGCTTGCCCTTGCCCTCGACGAGCTTGGCCGTCTGCACGCCGAGCCCGCCGCGGCCCTTCACGGGGTAGTCGCCGATGCGGGTGCGCTTGCCCCAGCCGTTCTCGGTGACCACGAGCAGGTCG
>JAOUEA010000040.1 GCA_029858935.1 Actinomycetota bacterium | reverse complement strand
CGACGTTCACTCACAGGGGGAAACCTTCCTTCTCGGTGCGTCGTCGGGCTTCCTCAGGAGACGCCGAGCTTTCCCGCGACGAGGTCCACGGCCTGGCCGACGGTCTTCACTGATTCCATCTCGTCTTCGGGGATCTCGATGCTCCACTCCTCTTCGAGAGCAAGCACCGCCTCGACAAGGTCGAGCGAGTCGGCGTTGAGATCTTCGGCGAAGCGCGCATCGGGCACCACCTGCACCTCGTCGACGGCGAGCTGCTCAGCCAGCACCTTCTTCACCCTGCTCTCGATCTCCGAGCGATCGGTCATGTCGTTTCCCTCCTGCTTTCCGTTCCGGTCCGCCCAAGGCTAGCGGGCGGAACACCCTCTCGACCGCCTCAGGCGGTCAGGCCCCCATCGACCGGGATCACCGCGCCGTTCACGTAGGACGCGTCGTCGCTCATCAGGAACCGCACCACGGCCGAGACCTCCTCGAGGTGTGCCGTGCGGCCCAGTGGGGTCTGATCGACGTAGTAGGCGCGCGCCCGATCGTCGAGGTGCGATGTCATGTCGGTATCGACGAGTCCCGGGCAGATCGCATTCACGGTGACGCCCTTCGTGGCGATCTCGCGCGCCAGCGATTTCGTCAACCCGACGAGCGCGGTCTTCGAGGCGCCGTACACGGTCTGTCCGGCGTTGCCGTGCAGCGCGACCGCGCTCGAGACGTTCACGATGCGACCCCACTTCTCGCGCAGCATGCCCCGCATCGCCGCCCGCGCGCACAGGAACGCCCCCTTCACATTGGTATCCATGACCTTGTCGTAGGTCTCCATGGAGTACTTCAGCAGCAAGCCGTCCTGGCTGAAACCCGCGTTGTTCACGAGGCCGGTGACGTTGCCCGCCTCCGCGCTCACCCGGCGGAACGCCTCGGTCACGCTGGCCTCGTCGGTCGTGTCGAGGAAGACGGTCATGCCCGGTGTGCCGGCGGCTTCGAGGGCGACGAGTACGTGCTTGGCGGCCGCCTCGTCGCTGCGGTAGCCGACCGCGACCGTCCAGCCTGCCTCGGCCAGGGCGATCGAGCACGCCCGGCCGATGCCCTTCGATGCTCCGGTCACGACGGCGACCTTCGAGGTCATGCGGAGGTCCCGGCGGCGGCCACGGGAGAGGCCAGCGTCCAGCGCACGAGCGTGGCTCCCCACGTGAGCCCGGCGCCGAACGAGGTGAACAACACGAGATCTCCCTCGCGGATCGTGCCGGCACGCCAGGCACGATCGAGCGCGATCGGGATCGACGCTGCGCTCGTGTTCCCGACCTCGGCGACGTCGACGATGGCTTTGACAGGGTCGATGCCGAGCCGATCGACGACCGCGCTCATGATCCGCGCGTTGGCCTGGTGGGGGATCAACACGTCGACGTCGTCGACCGTGTGTCCGGACTTGTCGAGCAGCTGCCGGCACGCCGAGGCCATCTCGGTCACCGCTCGCTTGAAGACCTCACGCCCGTTCGGCATGCGCACGCTGTGATCGCGCGCAGCGACTGACTCGGCGGACGCCGGGGTCCGGGTGCCGCCCGCGGGCATCCACAGGATCTCCGCGGCGTTGCCGTCGGCGCCCAGGATCGACCCCTCGAGGCCGGCTGCGTCGGAGGCACGCACGATCGTGGCGCCCGCGCCGTCGCCGAACAGGATGCACGTGCCCCGATCGTTGAAGTCGAGGATGCGGCTGAAGATCTCCGCACCGATCAACAGGATCGTGTCGGCCATGCCGGCGGTGATGAATGCCGTCGCGGCGGAGAGTCCGTAGCTGAAGCCCGAGCAGGCCGCGTTGATATCGAATGCGGGACAGCTCACACCGAGCTTCTTCTGAACCCACACGGCGGTCGCGGGGAACACTGTGTCGCCGGTGATCGTGGCGACCACGATCATGTCGAGCTGCTCCGGTGCCATGCCGGCGCTCTCGAGAGCGGCGCGGGCCGACTCGACCGCGAGGTCGCTCGTCTGCACGTCGTCCTCGGCGAAGTGGCGAGCCACGATGCCCGTCCGCTCCCGGATCCACTCGTCGTTGGTGTCGACGAAGCCTTCGAACCAGGTGTTCGGGACGAGGCGCGGCGGGAGCGAACTGCCCACCCCGGCGATGGTGGCGTGGCGCGTCACGGCGCCGAGCTTACCGCGGCCGCGGCGGCATCGGGCGACGAGATCGCCACCGCGCTCGCGTCCGGCACGACCCGTTTCGCCATCTTCGTGAGCACGGTGCCGGGACCGCATTCCAGGAACGTGCGGGCACCCGCGGCTGCCAATGCCTGGGCGTCTTCCTGCCAGCGAACCGGCGAGATCACGTGTCGTCCGAGCAGCGCCCGGAGCTCGGCGGGGTCGGACACGAGCGTGCCGCTCACGTTCTCCGCGATCGGGAACGAGGGCGCAGCGAACTCGAGCTCGGCGAGCTCGTCGAGGATCGGCTGCACGGCGGGCTCCATGAGCGCGGAGTGGAAGGCACCGGCAACGTTCAGCCGTACCGCACGGATCTTGCGTTGGGCCGCGAGCGCCTCGGCTCGCTCGATCGCGGCGACCGAGCCACTGATCACCGATTGCGCGGGGGAGTTGCGGTTGGCCACGATCAGCACGTCGTCAGCGCGAGCTTCGTCGCAGAGCGCGCCCGCGTCGTCGGGTCCGGTGCCCAGCAACGCCGTCATCGTGCCGGGACTGACCTCTCCGGCGCGCTGCATGGCCTCCCCGCGCACCACCACCACGCGCAGCGCCTCACCGAGCTTCAGCACGCCCGCCGCGACCAACGCGGAGAACTCGCCGAGGGAATGGCCTGCCGCGCCCACCACATCCCTCAGCCCCTCCGCTTCCAGGACCCGGAACGCGGCGACCCCGCAGGCGAGCAGGGCCGGTTGCACGAACTCGGTCGTCGCCAGGGCGGTCTCGTCGTGAGCGGCGGCCACCAGGTCACGCCCGATGGCGTCGCCGGCTTCCTCCAGCACCGCACGCCCCGCGGGGTGACCCACCCAGGGGTCGGCCATGCCGACGAACTGCGAACCCTGTCCCGGAAACACGACCGCGATCGACACGATCCGGGAGCCTATCGAGGTTGTGACGCCCGCGTGGTTTCGCTCGGGTGAAGTTGCCACCTCAGGACCCCTCCTGTTGAATGGCCTGCGAGTCCCATCATGGCCGAGAGGATTCAACGATCTTCTTCTCCCACGTCCAAGAATCAAGGGACGGAGGGAGTGCTCGGGTTCCTTGGTCGCGACATGGCCGTCGACCTCGGCACCGCGAACACGCTCGTGTACGTGCGTGGGCGCGGCGTCGTGCTCAACGAGCCGTCTGTGGTCGCGATCAACACCCTCACTGGAGCAATCCTTGCCGTGGGTGCCGAGGCCAAGCGTATGATCGGTCGTACGCCGAGCCATATCCAGGCGGTCCGCCCCCTGAAGGACGGGGTCATCGCCGACTTCGACGTCACCGAGAAGATGCTCCGGTACTTCATCCAAAAGGTGCACAAGCGGCGTCTCCTTGCCAAACCGCGCGTGGTCGTCTGTGTGCCGTCGGGCATCACGGGCGTGGAGCAGCGCGCGGTCGAGGAAGCGACGATCGCTGCGGGGAGTCGTCGCGCCTACATCATCGAGGAACCGATGGCAGCCGCGATCGGCGCCGGACTCCCGATCCACGAGCCCACCGGAAACATGGTGGTCGACATCGGAGGTGGCACGACCGAGGTCGCGGTGATCTCGCTCGGCGGGATCGTCACCAGCACGTCGATCCGCATCGGCGGTGACGAGCTCGACGAGGCGATCATCCAGCACGTGAAGAAGGAGTACTCGCTGCTGCTCGGCGAGCGAACGTCCGAGGCCATCAAGCTCGCGATCGCCAGCGTGTTCCCGATGCCCGAGGAGCTCGTGGCGGAGATCAAGGGCCGGGATCTCGTCAGCGGTTTGCCCAAGACCATCACGATCACCGCGGAGGAGATCCGCCGCGCGATCGAGGAACCGGTCAACGCCATCATCGACGCCATCAAGACCACGCTCGACCGGACACCGCCGGAGCTCGCCGCCGACATCATGGATAGGGGCATCGTGCTCACCGGCGGCGGGGCCCTCCTTCGGGGGTTGGACAAGCGCCTGCGACACGAGACCGGCATGCCTGTGCGCATCGCCGACACGCCGCTACAGGCTGTGGTGCTGGGGTCCGGCAAATGCCTCGAGGAGTTCGAGGTGTTGCAGCGGGTCCTGGTGACCTCGTCGCGACGGTAGCGCCGTGGTCACCCGGCAACGCCCCCGCTCGACGCGGCTGTTGGTGGTCGCGTTGGTCTCGATCTCCCTCGCCGTGATCACGCTCGACTACCGACAGGGCGACTCGGGCCCGCTCGCCGGCATCGGTGGGGCAGCGAAGGCGTTCATGGCTCCGATGCAGGAAGCCGTGACGACGGCGACCGAACCGGTCGGCGACTTCTTCTCAGGTCTCGCGAACCTCCCGTCGCTCGCCGACGAGAACGAACGGTTGAAAGAGGAGATCGCCGCACTGACATCGAAGATCCAGTCCGATGGATACGAACAGGCTCAGTACCAGGGCCTGCTCGACCTGCTCGAACTCAGCCAGGCCCTCGACCCTCCGGTGGTCGCTGCGGTGGTCGTCGGCAACGGTGTCTCGAACTTCGAGTACACGATCACGATCAACAAGGGATCGAACGACGGCATCGCCAAGGATCAGCCGGTGGCAACAGGCTCTGCCGACGCACAGATGCTCGTGGGGCGCGTCGTGGCCGTGACGCCCAACTCCGCCGACGTGCGCCTCATCATCGATCGCGACTACGCGGTGGCCGCCACGATCGAGGGCACGAGGGAAGCAGGCCTGGTGACCGGGCAGGGCGATCAGGATCTGCGCATGGGACTGGTCGAGCCGGGCACCGTGGTCGAAGGCGATGAATCGGTCTTCACGCAGAGCTACGAGCTCAACGGCGAGGCCGGCCTGTATCCGCCGGGCATGCTGATCGGGCAGGTCTCGCGGTTCGTCCCCGCCGAGAACGTGACCCAGGAATACGTCGAGGTGCGACCTGCCGTGGACTTCGAGACCCTGCAGTTCGTACTCGTGCTGCAATCGAGGACCGAGGCGTGAGCCCATGACCAGACGTGTGCTCGTGACGATCGTCGTCATCGTGACCGCGCTCTTGCTGCAGTCGACCGTGTTCGCCCAGCTCAAGCTGTTGGGGGTGCGACCGGAACTGATGTACCTGATCACGATCGTGATCGCGATCATCGAGGGCCCCAACGAGGGCGCCGTGACCGGGTTCGCCGCCGGGCTCGCGCAGGACTTCCTGTTGAATCAGCCGAAAGGGATCACGGCGCTCACACTCACGCTCGTGGGATACGCGGCCGGCCTCGCCCGTCAGTACATCGTCTCGCCATCGCCGCTCCTGCCGATGATCCTGGTCGGGGTCGGCACCGCCGCGGGCGTCACGTTCTATCAGGTCGTGGCCTTCCTGCTCGGTCAGCTCCAGGAGACGTTCACGTTCGCGATCCGCGTCACCCTGCTCTCGGCGCTCTACGGGGCCATCCTCACACCGATCGTCTACCCGTTGCTGCGCCGCGTGATCGAGGGCTCCCGGCCGACGAGGGTGGTGCGCTTCTAGATGGAGCGGAGCTCGGCACGCCTCAAGGTGTTCGCGATCCTCGTGCTCGTGATGTTCGCGGCGCTGTCGACCCGCCTGTGGTTCTTGCAGGTGCTCGCCACGCAGGTCTACGCGCAGGAGGCGCAGAACAACGGTGTGCGTGAGATCCCGATCGATGCTCTGCGGGGAGAGATCTGGACCGCCGACCAATACGGCGAGCCCAAAGGCGAGCCGCTGGTCAAGAACCGCAGCAGTCTCGAGGTGCGCGTGGACAAGCAGGATCTCGAGGCCAGCGGCATGGCCGAACAGGTGCTGGGCGAGCTCTCGGCGATGCTCGACATCCCCGTGAAGCAGATCCGCTCCGACCTCGAGAGCAAGCTCTACTACGACTATCAGCCAAAGCCGATCGCGGAGTTCGTGCCCGAGGAAGTCGCGTTCGCGATCCGCGAGCGCCAGGAAGACTTCCCGGGAGTGCAGGTGCGCAACGCGAGCGTCCGCGAGTACCCGATGGGGGAGATCGCCGCGCACATGCTGGGGTGGGTCGGCCAGGTGCAGGCGGCACAGCTCGATGAGCCGCAGTATCGCAACTACGGGCCGAACGATCTCGCAGGGCAAACCGGTCTCGAGGTGCAGTACGAGAAGTGGCTCCGCGGCACCAAGGGCCTGCAGCGATACGTGGTGAATTCTGACGGCGAGCGCATCCGTGACCTCGGCGGCCGCCAGCCCACTGCCGGCAACGACCTGGTACTGACGATCGACAGCCAATGGCAGCGCGCCGCCGAGCAGTACCTCGAGGACAGCATCCTGCGGACCAGGCAGGTCTTCGACGAGGACAGCGGGACGTACTACAAGGCCGATGCCGGAGTCGTGGTCGTGATGGACGTCGAGACCGGTGGCCTGAAGGCCATGGCCTCCTGGCCGGGTTATGACCCTCGATGGTTCGTCCGGGGTCTGAAACGCGGCGAGACCTGCTACCTGGGTCTGACGGAGAAATGCGCACAGGCCGACACCGCCGCGCCGCTGCTGAATCGCGCCTATCAGGAGGTCTACCTGCCCGGTTCCACGTTCAAGCCGTTCACTGCACTCGCGGCCGTGAAGGAGGGATTCGCGAACTTCGGGAGCTATTACCCGTGTCCTTCCGAGTACGTGCATCCCAACGACGAGTCGGGCGCCTCGTTCTCGAACTGGTCGCCCGTCGACCTGGCACCGCGCACGCTGGCCGAGAACCTCATCATCTCCTGCGACACGAGCTTCTATAAGTGGGGCTCCGACTTCTGGTTCCGCTACCAGAACGACCAGCTGGGCGAGAACAACGAGCCCCTGCAGAAGGACCTGAGGGCCTGGGGGTTCGCACAAGCGACCGGGGTCGACCTTCCGAACGAGGCCAGCGGCTTCCTTCCAGACGCGGAGTGGGGCAACGATCCTGAGCAGCGCGACCTCTTCGGTCGCGGTGGGTGGAACCCTGGCGGGTACATCCTCACGATGATCGGATCGGGATACACGTCGGTCACTCCGCTTCAGCTCGCCGCCGCCTACGGAGCCCTCGCCAACGGTCATCGTTGCCGGCCGCACGTGGTCGATCGTGTGATGTCGAGCGAGGGCGAGACAGTGGTGAAGAAGGTCAACGGCCAGTGCAACCGCACCGTGCCCTACACGAACGCAGAGCTCGACTACATCCGGAACGCCCTCGCGCAGGTGCCGGTGCGTGGAACCGCGCGCCTGCCGTTCCTCGGGTTCCCGCTCTCGGAGGTGCCGGTCGCCGGCAAGACCGGCACGGCCTACAGAGGCACCCAGTTCCAGGACACATCGTGGTTCGCGGCGATGGTGCCCGCGAACGACCCGAAGTACGTCGTGGTCGCGATGGTGGAGCAGGCGGGGTTCGGATCCGACGTCGCGGCGCCGCTGGTGCGCCGCATGATCGAGAAGATGTACGACATCGAACCGGGCGGGCAGATCGTGTCGCAGACGGGCCAGGACTGATGGACGTCGTCGCAGGGCGCGTGTGGGTCGACGAACGCCGGCCGATCCGTCACCTCGACCCGACGCTGTTGATCGTCACGGCCGTCCTCGTCGTGATCGGGCTGTTCGCGATCTACTCGGCGACGAGCCAAACCCTGCGCGCCGATGGCTTCGATCCGTTCTCCCGCGTGAACAAGCAGGCCGTCACCGCCGTGCTCGGGTTGGTCGCACTGCTCGTGCTGGCTACGTTCGACTATCGGTTCCTCAAGGTCTACGCAGGGTTCATCTACGGCGCCACCCTGGTGGGGCTGCTGGTCCTGCGCATCCCGGGTCTCGCCGCGAGCGACACGGGAACGAGCAACTACATCGACATCCCGGGTGTCAATCTGCTGCAGATCAGCCCGTCGGAGTTCGCGAAGATCGGGCTGATCGTGATCCTCGCTGCGATGCTCTCGGAGCTGCGCTCTCCGGTGCCGACCGTGCCCGACCTGATCCGTGTGGTCGGCGTCGCGGGACTGACGATGCTGTTGGTGTTCGTGAACGTGGAGATCGGCACGACGATCGCGCTCGCCGCCATCACCGTCGGGATCTTGGTTGTGGCGGGCACGCAGGCGAAGCATCTGATCGCCTTGGCGGTCGGCGCCTTGGTCCTGATCGTGCTTGCGTTCCAGCTGAACGTGGTCGAGGAGTATCAGGTCGAGCGGCTGCTGACGGTCTTCGACTCCGGTTCCGTCAGCGAGGACGCCCGATACAACCTCGAGCAATCGGTGATCGCGGTGGGGTCCGGCGGCATGTTCGGTCGCGGGTTCCTGCAGGGCTCGCAGACGAATCTCGACTATGTACCTGAGCAACACACCGATTTCATCTTCACCGTCGTGGGAGAGGAGTTCGGCTTCTTCGGCTCCGCCTTCGTGCTCTCACTGTTCGCGCTGCTCCTGTGGCGAGCGATCCGCATCGCGTACCTGTCCAAGGATGGGTTCGGAACGTATCTCGCCGCGGGCGTGGCGTCGATGTTCGCGATCCAGATCTTCGTGAACATCGGCATGGTCATCGGCATCATGCCCATCACGGGTATCCCGCTGCCCTTCCTCAGCTACGGAGGCACGGCGATGCTCGTCAACTTCGTGGCGGTCGGCATCCTGTTGAACGTGCACATGCGCCGGTTCAAGTAACCGGTCGCGTCACCATCCACAGGAAGGTCGACCCCCCGGGGCCGGTCGATTCAAGCACCACGTCGCCATCCATCGCGTTGGCCGACATGCGCGCCAGCGTGAGTCCGAGACCCACACCCTGATGGGTCCTGGTGTTCAGGCTCTCCGCCTGCTCGAGGGGCTCGAAGATCCGATGCATCGCTCGAGCGTCGATGCCGCTTCCGCGGTCGACGACCCGTACCTCAGGGCCCGACGACCCGATCGAGATGACCACGGTGACCGGCGTGTCCGGCCCTGAGAAGGCGAGGGCGTTGTCCACGAGCTCCTCGATCACGCGGCGAGCGGCGGTGCGGTTCAGGCTCGCCATCGCCGGACCCTCGGGAGCCTCGATGACCACGCGCTCGTGACCTTCTGCGACCTCACGCGCGACCTGGGTCACGTCGGCCCACTCGGTGAGTCCGGCCTCGACGGCTGCTTCGAACCTGTGCACGAGCCGGGCGAGGCCGTTGGCTCGTTCGACGAGGCTGTCGAGGATCGAAGCCCGCTCTTCCTCGGGTGCGGTGCCCTTCGCGAGCGTTTGAGACATGCCCAGGATCACCGTCACCGGCGTTCGGAGCTCGTGGCCGAGTCTCGAGATCAACTCGTGGCGACGGGCGGCGCGTTCGAGCAGCGCTTCCTGCGCGATCTCGAGTTGGCGGGTCCGCCTCCGCTCTCGCTCGAGCGCTTCGGTGAGCTCCTCGATCACCGTCGGTGTCACCTCGGGCGAAAGCACGCCACCGCCCGTGAAGGCCTGTCGAACGGCGTACAGGATCTCGTCGCCGTCGCTGTCCTTCAGCACGTAGCACGAGGCTCCGGCCACGAGCATGTCGCGCACCGCGCGCTGGTCTTCGGAACCCGTGAGGGCCACGATGCCCAGCGACGGGAACCGCGCCTTGAGCTCACGCGTCGTCTCGATGCCGTCCATCTCGGGCATTCGTACGTCCATCAGCACGACGTCGGGGGCGAGCCGGTCGATCATCGCGAGCGCCTTCGCACCGTTGGGCGCCTGACCGACGACCGTCATCTCCTCGGTGTCGAGCAGCGTCGCGAGGGACTCGCGGAAGCCCTCGTTGTCGTCCACGAGGAGCACGCGCACCCGCGGGACGGTTGCAGGAAGGGTCGCCAGTGAGGCGGGGAACGCGACGTCGCTCATGCAACAAGTGTCGGCGCCGACGTCCTACCTCGGTATCCATCGAACGCCGGGTTCCCTCCGGGGGACACGGATGGGCCGGACTGGTCCGCAGGAACTAGGCCGTCGGGGTCGTTCGTGGCTCCGAACGGACCCTTCCAGGCGCGATGCGCTGTTCCGGGCCAGAGCACTGCTATGCTCAGGCCCAGACGTTCCCACCGAGGCCTTTCGAAGGGCCCGGGGGGATTGGAAGAGTCGAGGAGGCGCGCGACCGCCGCCCGGCCACATCGGCCAGGAGCGCGGACCGCGATCGCCGGACAAGGACGTACACGGGTGCGCGATCTCGCGCGAGGCCCGGCGCGCGGCTTCGGCCGCAGCGCGGGCACCGAAACGACCACTTCGCCGGGCACGGCATGTTCCATGCCTGCTCGGCTCGGCGGTCGCGTTCCGCCGGCCTCGCCGCGTCCTCTCGCATCGATCGAGAGGAGTCAACATGGATGAGGAGACCGAGGTCGCCGCGCCGAAGGCGCAGGCTGACACCGAGGTGGACGAGCGTATCGCCGCGTTCAAGCGAGGGGCGCCGCTTCCCAAACCAGCGCCCGTCGCGAAGCGGACACCGAAGGAGCCTCGCCCCACGAGGACGAAACCCGACCCGGCACCGAAGCCCCGGGCGCCCGCGAAGTCCGACGCACAGGTGAAGTCCGACGCACCGGTGAAGTCCGACGCGCCGGTGAAGTCCGACGCGCCGGTGCAGGCCGACGCCGCTTCTTCCGGGACCTCGGATGAGACGCCGGCCGGGCCCTCGAGCGGAGCTCGCCGCGGCCGGCGTGGTGGTCGCGGACGAGGCGGCCGAGGGGCGGGCTCGCGGGGACCCGCTGCGAGCGACGTCAAGAGCGACGGAGCCGGTGCGCCGCGGTCCGGTGATCGAGGCTCCGACGAACAGCCGGCCCGGCGGACCGAGGCATCGGAGGAAGGCCGAGACTCAGCACCATCGACGGGCACCGCCGGTGCACCTCGCAAGCGGAGCCGCCGTGGTGGCAGGGGCAGAGGCCGTGGCGGGGGTTCCTCCTCGTCCGCACGCATCGCAGAGGCTGAAGGCGGCGTCGACGCGTCGCCGGAGGCGCAGACCGCCGAGTCCCAGCGCGACGATGCGACCCCCGATGCGCCGCCGAGCGGACAGCGGTCGTCGAGGCGGGGCGGATCGCGCCGCGGTTCCGGCGCGAAGCCGGGCACCAACGCCGGCAGCAAGGCGAAGGGCGATGCCACGGGAAACGACGGCGGCAACGGGCGTTCCAAGACCGATGAGCAGCGCGGCCGCGGCAAGACGAAGCAGATGACGGTCGAGGAGCGGGTGGCCGCGGGAGGTCCCACACGCGGCATCCGGGGAAGCCGCAGCCGAACCGGTCGCGAAGGCAGGCGCAGGCGCGAACCGGCGATCGTCCCACCGCGTATCACCGACAAGTTGATGGTGATCACCGAACGCGGCGAGCGCGATCAGATCGCCGTACTCGAAGAGGACGTGCTGGTGCAGCACTACGTCACGCGCCAAGGCGCCACGTCGATGGTCGGCAACGTGTATCTCGGTCGAGTGCAGAACGTGCTTCCCGGCATGGAAGCCGCGTTCATCGACATCGGCCGGGGCCGCAACGGCGTTCTGTACGCCGGCGAGGTCAACTACCGACCCGAGGATCTCGAGGGGCCCGCTCCCCGTATCGAGAACGTGCTCAAGTCGGGTCAGGCGGTGATGGTGCAGGTCACCAAGGACCCCATGGGTGGCAAGGGGGCCCGGTTGACCGCCCAGATCTCGATGCCCGGGCGGTACCTCGTGTTCGCCCCCGACCAGGATCTGTCCGGCATCAGCAGGCGGCTCCCCGACGATGAGCGCAAGCGCCTGAAGTCGATCCTGAAGAAGGTGCAGCCCTCCGGTCACGGCGTGATCGTGCGCACGGCGGCCGAAGGGGCAACCGAAGAGGCGCTCGTGCACGACATGAAGCGCCTGGTCGCCCTGTGGGACGACACCCAGAAGCAGGCCAAGAAGGTGAAGGCTCCCGCGGTGCTCTACGAGGAGCCCGAGCTCACGCTGCGGGTGTTCCGCGACCTGTTCACCGACGAGGAGTTCAAAGGACTGGTCACCGACTCGCCGCGGATCCACGAGCGTGTGCTCGCGTACGTGCACGACATCGCACCCGACCTCGAGCCGAAGGTGATCCTGCACACCGGAAAGCTCCCCGCGTTCGAGGAGCACCGCATCGAGGAGCAGATCCATAAGGCCCTCGACCGCAAGGTGTGGCTGCCCTCGGGCGGGTACCTGATCATCGAGCGAACCGAAGCGATGACGATCGTCGACGTCAACACGGGGAAGTCGGTGGGCAAGACGAACCTCGAAGAGACGGTCGTGAACACGAATCTCGAGGCTGCTCAGGAAGTGGCGCGTCAGCTTCGGCTGCGCGACATCGGGGGCATCATCGTCGTCGACTTCATCGACATGCTGCTCGAGAAGAACAAGGGCAAGGTCGAGGAGACCATGAAGCAAGCGATGGCGCTCGACAAGACGCGCAGCCAGGTCTTCGAGATCGGGCCACTGGGCCTGATGCAGGTCACGCGCAAGCGCGTATCCTCTGGCCTGGTCGAATCGTTCTCCGAGACCTGCCCGACCTGCGAAGGCCGGGGCATCCTGATCAACTACGAGGCCTAAACGCCAGCAGCGGAGGCAACCATGTATGCGGTGATCAAGTCGGGCGGCAAGCAGCACAAGGTGCAGGCCGGTGATGTGATCGAGGTCGAGAAGATCGTGCACGAGGGCGAGACCGTCACCTTCCAGCCCCTGCTCGTCGTCGACGATGCCGGCGGTACCCATGTCGGCGCCGAGGCGGCCAAAGCGACGGTCACCGCGAAGCCGCTGGGGGAGAAGAAGGGCGACAAGGTCCGCATCTTCAAGTACCGGCCCAAGAGCGGGTACGCGCAGCGAGGCGGTCACCGCCAGCTCCTCACCCTGTTGGAGATCGAGGGCATCGAGCTCGCCGCGCCGACGAAGAAGGCAGCAGCGAAGAAGTCCGCTCCGGCGGCGAAGACCGACACCGCCGCAGCGTCCGATGCTCCCGACGAAGGATCGGAGGCTGACGGATCCTAGCCGGATCCGCCGCGGCGACCGACTGCTACCCTGGAGGGTCTATGGCACACAAGAAGGGCGGCGGCTCGTCCCGCAACGGCCGCGATTCCAACGCTCAGCACCTCGGCGTGAAGGCCTACGGCGGCGAGACCGTCAGCACGGGGGCGGTGATCGTGCGTCAGCGTGGCACGCGCATCCACCCGGGAGACGGCGTGGGCAAGGGCGGCGACGACACGCTGTTCGCGCTGCGCGAAGGGCAGGTCACGTTCACCGAATCCCGCGGGCGAAAGTTCGCTTCGGTCGTTCCGGCCGAGTGAGCCTCAGCGTCGGCGGGCGCTGATCTCGTCGACCCAGGCCTGGATCGCCGGTTTGAGGCTCGCCGCTTTCGTGGTGAGGTACTTCACGTTCTCACGCTGGTGACGTCGTTTCGACGTGCGCCGCATGCCGCCGAATGGACCGAGTGGACGACCCGTCGCGGTCGTTCCGACGCTTCCCGTCACCGCACGCTCGAGCGGCGGCGGCTGGGAGAAGTAGAAGGCGGTGTCTCCGCCATCTGCGTGCGTGACCATCAGGATGGGGGAAGCTCTGACGCGCCGTACCGACCTGATCTCGGAGAAGGCGACCAGGGTCTGGCTCCCCGTGGCCCGGTCGGTGAACACCAGAGCGCTGTCGGTCAGGGTGAGCACGCCTTCCCGGTCGTGGATGTCGTGACTTCGCAGTTCCACACGCCACACGGTCGCCGGGTCCACCACCGCCCCATCATCGCCTGCCGTGGTCTCCACGACCACCGTAGGCTGGCCCAATGAGCTTCGTCGACGAGTGCACCGTGTTCGTGCAGGCCGGGAAGGGGGGCAACGGATCGGCCTCGTTGCACTCCGAACCGTTCAAGCCTCACGGCGGCCCCGACGGCGGCAACGGTGGCGACGGCGCCTCGGTCGTCTTCGAGGTCTCCCGCGGCGTGCACGACCTGTCGTGGCTGGCCGATCACCCGCACGTGAAGGCGCCGGGCGGAGAGCCGGGCCGCAAGGCCAAGCGCGACGGACCAAGCGGCAAGGACGTCGTGGTCCAAGTGCCCGACGGCACGGTCGTCTTCGACGAACACGGGTCGGTCGCCGACCTCGTCGGGGAAGGAGCTCGCGCGGTGGTCGCGCGTGGCGGCAGGGGAGGGCGTGGCAACGTGGCGTTCGCCAGCGCGCGCAATCGCGTGCCGCGCACGGCCGAGCCTGGGGAAGACGGCGAAGACAAGCGTCTTCGTCTGGAGCTACGCACCGTGGCCGACATCGGGCTCGTTGGACTGCCGAACGCGGGAAAGTCGACCCTGCTGGCTCGGTTGAGCGCCGCGAAACCGAAGATCGCGGACTACCCGTTCACGACGCTCACGCCGAACCTCGGCGTCGCCGGAAGCGACGCCGAGCGATTCGTGGTCGCCGACATCCCCGGGCTCATCGAGGGTGCGAGCCGGGGGAAGGGCCTCGGACACCGCTTCCTGCGACATATCGTGCGGTGCCGAGCCCTGGTGCTGGTGGTCGATCTGTCGCTCGTGGACCCGCCGGCCGACCTCGCG
>JAOUEA010000222.1 GCA_029858935.1 Actinomycetota bacterium | reverse complement strand
GCTTCGCCCGGTGCTGATCATGACGAGCGTGCTCCTCGTGATCGGCCTGGTCGCGGTGCCTCTCCTGGGCCTCTCATTGACCCCCGACCTCAAGGACACGAATCTTCTGGTGCAACTGAGCGGCTCGCCCGGGACGTCGCTCCCCGAGATGGACCGCATCACGGCGCTGATGAGCAGCGAGATCCGCTCGATTCCCGGCGTCCTCAACGTGGGCGGACACGCCGGCCGGGCGCTGCTCTCGGACCAGGTCGTCGGCACCGAGGCGAGCGAGCTGTGGGTCACGATCGACCCCGAGGCCGACTACGACGCCACGCGGGCCGCGGTGAACGCCGTCGTCCAAGGGTATCCGGGCCTCAACCGCCACGTGGTGACCTACCCCTCGGCACGGATCCAGCAGGTGCTTGAGAGATCGAATGATCCGGTCACGGTCAGGCTCTTCGGCCAGGACCTCGGCATCCTCCGCGGCAAGGCGGAAGAGGTGAAGCAGCTTCTGTCCGGCATCGACGGCGTCCAGAACCCGGAGGTCGCCGCGCAGTCCGAGGAGCCGACGCTGGAGATCGAAGTGGACCTCGACGCGGCCGAGCGTTATGAGCTCGTGCCGGGCGACGTTCGCCGGGCGGCCGCTGCGCTCCTGTCCGGCATCCAGGTGGGCAGCCTCTTCGACGACCAGAAGGTATTCGATGTCGTGGTCTGGGGCACGCCCGAGATCAGGCACGACCTGTCCAGTGTCCTCGATCTCCTGATCGATACGCCCACGGGCGAGCAGGTGCGACTGGACGACGTTGCCGACGTGCGCATCGGCTCCTCTCCCACCGTCATCCGGCACGAGGACGTCTCTCGGAGCATCGACGTGACGGCGGGAGTGTCGGGCCGGAACCTTGGCGCCGTCATCGATGACGTGAAGCAGGGTCTCACACAGGTGTCGTTCCCGATGGAGTATCACGCAGCGATCGTCGGCGACTTCGAGGCGGATCGCGCAACCGACCGAAAGGCCCTCGGCTTCGCCCTCGCCGCGGCCATTGCCCTCCTCCTGTTGGTCCAGGCGGCTATCGGCAATTGGCGACTGGCCGCGCTGATCTTCTTGATGCTGCCGCTCGCCCTTTCGGGTGGCGCGGTCTTCGCGCTGGTCGACGACCGGGCGGTGTCGATCGGGTCGGTGGCCGGGTTCCTCGCGATCCTCGGATTCGCGGCCCGTCAGGCGACCCTGCAGATCCGGCACTGTCAGTTCCTCGAACGTGACCAGGGCCAGACCTTCGGCGACCAGCTCATCCTTCGAGGGGCCCGGGAACGCCTCGTACCCATCCTCACCTCGGCGCTCTGCATCGCGCTCGTCTTCCTGCCGTTCGCCATCGCCGGTGATATCGCCGGTCTCGAGGTCATCCACCCCATGGCGCTCGTCATCCTCGGAGGGCTGATCTCAACGACGCTGCTCGCGCTCTTCGTGGTCCCGGCGCTCTACCAGCGTTTCGGATCCCACACCGAACCCGACCTTTCCCTGGTCTTCGCCGAGCCAACGGTGGATCTCACCGAACTCGAGCTAGCCGAGCTCGCGAGCTCATAGGAGGAGAACGAGATGCGGCACGGTCGTCGATGGGTGGGAGCGCTCCTGATCCTTGCTGGACTTGTGGTGCCCGCGTGCGCCTCGGTCGCGGAGGAGGAGGAGGCGCTGAAGCAGCCGGCCACGCTCGAGGAGATCGAGGGGACGGACGTGTCCCGCATCACCCTGACAAAGGAGGCGGCCGTCCGCGTGGACATCGAGGCGGACCCGGTCGTCGCGTCGGGATCGGGAACGAGCATCCCGTACGCCGCGGTGTTCTACACCGCGGATGGCAAGACATGGACGTACACGAGTCCCGAGCCGCTGACATTCGTGCGCGTGCCGATCGTGGTGGATCGTATCCGCGGGGAGCGTGCGTTCCTGTCGGACGGTCCTCCTCTCGGGATGGAGGTCGTCACTCAGGGCGCGTCGGAGCTCTACGGCACCGAAACCGACGTGGAAGAGTGACGGCGAAGGAGCCGCTTCAGCCATGATGCGCTGGATCGTCGGCATGAGCATCAAGTTCCGGTTCATCGTTGTCGCGATGGTCGCGGGCATGATGCTGTACGGCGTCACGCAGTTGCGCAACACGCCGCTGGACGTCTTCCCGGAGTTCGCACCACCGCAGGTGGAGATCCAGACGATCAGTCTCGGCCTCAACACCACCGACGTGGAGTCCCTCGTCACCGTCCCGCTCGAGGAGACGCTCAACGGCGTGCCGGGCTTGGAGACCATCCGCTCGAGATCGGTAGCGGACCTCTCATCGATCCAGCTGCTCTTCAAGCCTGGGACCGATCTCCTGGAGGCGCGTCAGCTCGTCTCGGAGCGCGTCCGGATCGTGACGCCCACCCTTCCGACGTGGGCGGCTCCCCCCGTCATGATGCCTCCGGTCTCTGCGACGCGCCGGGTGATGCACATCGGCGTGACCTCCGAGTCGGAGTCGCTCATCGATCTGTCGACCACCGCCTACTGGAAGATCCGCGCTCGCTTGCTGCGCGTGCCCGGGGTGGCCAACGTCGCCATCTGGGGCGAGCAACTCCAGCAGCAGCACGTCCAGGTCATCCCGAAACGGCTGCGGCAGCTCCACGTCTCCCTCGACGACGTGATGCGGGCGGCGGCGGACTCGCTCGACGCCGGCCTGCTCAAGTATTCGGATGGGGCCGTGATCGGCACGGGCGGAGCCATGCAGACCCCCAATCAGCAGCTCTCTATCCGGCACATCCTCCCCATCACTTCCCCGGAGGATCTGGCCAGGGTGGTCGTCAAGGAGCGGGCCGGCAGGACCATCGTGCTCGGCGACGTGGCCGAACTGCTGGTCGACCACCAGCCCCTCGGCGGCGACGCGGTCATCAACAACGGCCCCGGTTTGCTGCTCGTCGTGGAGAAGTTCCCTTGGGGCAACACGCTGGAGGTCACGAAGGGCGTCGAGGACGCCCTCGCGGAGATGCAACCCGGCCTGCCCGGCGTCACGTTCGACACCCAGGTCTTTCGCGCCGGGAACTTCGTCGAGGACGCCATCCACAACCTCTCCCACTCCCTCCTCGTCGGAGTGCTGCTGATGATGCTGGTGCTGCTCGTGTTCCTCTACGACTGGCGCAGCGCGTTGATCAGCGCCATCACCATCCCGCTGTCTCTGACGGCCGCCGGGCTCGTCCTGCATGTGCTCGGCATCACGATCAACACGATGATCCTCGCGGGGTTCGTGATCGCGCTGGGGGCCGTGGTGGACGATGCGATCGTCGACTGCGAGAACATCGTCAGGCGCATGCGCATCCACCGGAAGGTGAGCGACGACCGCTCGGTGGCCACCACCGCCAAGATCGTTTTCGATGCATCCCTCGAGGTCCGAGGCGCCGTCGTGTACGCCTCGATGATCGAGGGATTGGCGTTGTTGCCCATCTTCTTCCTGCGCGGCCTCACAGGCTCCTTCTTCAGACCGCTCGCGACGGGCTACGCCCTGGCAGTGGCGGTCTCCACGGTGGTCGCGCTCATCTCGACGCCCGCCACTGCGATGATCCTGCTCCGCAAGGGCCCGCTCGAACGCCGCGAGTCACCGCTCGTCGGATGGCTGC
>JAOUEA010000221.1 GCA_029858935.1 Actinomycetota bacterium | reverse complement strand
AGAGATTCGCCGACTCCACGTAGCCCGTTACGGATCGAGCCGCATGAACCACACGTGAGGACCGCCGGGCGCCGGTTCCCCTTCGAGCACCACTCTGAACCCGAGCCGCTCGTAGTAGCCGACGTTCTCGGGGCGGCCCGTCTCGAGGGTGGCCGGCACGCCGTCGGAAGCCGCGCGCTCGAGTCCCCATCGAACCAGCGCCGAACCGATGCCTCGCGACCGTCTCGAGGGATCCACGCCGAGCGCATCGAGGAACCAATGCGGCTCGTCGGGGAACTGGGCCTCGATCCAGTCCCAGATGATGCCGTAGCGCTTCCCCGAATCGAACGTCAGCGTCGCGAGCCGGCCCCGCACGGCCTTGTCCGATGCGATCAATCGCTCGTCGCCTCCCGGCGGTACCCAGACGGCGACGCCGTCGGCGTCGCCCGCTTCCCACACCATGCCGAGGTCGGCGAGGTCCTCGTACGCCCACGTGAACATCGACCGCACGCGATCCTCGAGGTCGTCGACGTCGTCGGGCAGCGGCCATCGAACGATCGGATCATCGATGAACGCTCGTGCCAGCACGGAAGCGAGCACGGGCATGCGTGTCCGGTTGGCACGCCGGATCTCGAGGCTCATCTGTGCGGTGGCTCCCCGGCACGGCCCAGGTCGGTATATCGGAACGTGCCTTTCGCGATCCGCAGCCCGACGAAGGAGTCGACCTCGACGACGCCCGGCACGGCCCGGACCCCTTCATGCATGACCCGAAGCAGGTCGTCGCCGTCCTGGGCGACCACCTCGACGAGCACGTCGTAGTGCCCCGTGCATTCGATCACGTAGACGGCCTCGGGGATCGCGCACAGTCCGTCGATCGCGGCGCGCACGTCGCGCCCGCCGAGCCGCACCCCGAGGTAGGCGAAGAGCAGTCCGAGTTCATGCGGTTTCACGTCGGTGACGAACCGGATCGCGTCGATGCGTTGCAGTCGCGAGACACGTGAACGGATGGTCGCCTCGGCAACGCCGAGCTCCTCGGCGACTGACGTGAACGCACGGCGCCCGTCCTCAGCGAGCGCGTCGATGATGCGCAGGTCCAGCTCGTCGAAGCGTGCGGTCGCCATCACATGCGATTCTCGCAGACATGACGTCCTCACGCTGCGATATCCGCAGCCAGCTCTCCGCACGGTCCTCCCGAAGGCCCCGATCGGCGAGATATCCTTGGTGATATCCGCGAATCCACGCTCTGGAGGTACGTTCCCACATGGCCAAGACCGAGCAGGACATCAAGATCCGCAACGACGAGGTCGAGTGGGAGCCTCGGCCCACCCTCGGCAGCGCCGACTACGCGAGCGCGGAGGTCTGGGAGGACGAGCGCCAGAAGATCTGGTGGGGCGAGTGGATCTGCGTCGGGCGCGCGGAGGAGGTTTCGAAGCCGGGCGACTACGTGGTGCGCGATGTCGCCGGTGAGTCGATCTTCATCACTCGGAACGACGGCGGCGAGTTGCGAGCGTTCTACAACGTGTGCAGCCACCGCGGCACGAAGTTCCTCGACGACATCGAAGGCACCCAGAGCGTTCGCAAGGCGTTCGTCTGCCCGTACCACGCGTGGGCGTTCGACCTGAACGGCCAACTCGTCGGTTCGCCCAACGTGAAGGAAGACGAGCACTTCGATCGCGCCGACCACCCCTTGTACGACATCGCGATCGATACCTACGCGGGATTCCTGTTCGTGAACCTCACGACGGGAGGGCCGAAGGAGACGTTGCTCGAGTCGCTCAACGACGGCGCAGAGACGATCACCGCGTTCGATCGCTTCAAGATGGACGAGCTGCGCGTCGGCGTGCGGCTCGTGTACGAGGTCAAGGCCAACTGGAAGATCGTGGTCGAGAACTACAACGAGTGTCTGCACTGCCCCCAGATCCACCCCGAGCTCGTGCAGGTGATCCCCTTGTTCCGGTTCGGCGAGGTGTGGGACGAGGAGATCCCCGATGACGGGAACCGCATGATGAAGGGCGCGACGTCGTTCACCCAGACCGGCGAAAGCCCACTGCCGACGTTCCCGGGACTGAACCCTGAAGATCTCGAGATGTACTACGGCACCTACCAGTTCCCCAACCTCATGCTGAACCTGCACCCCGACTGCGCGATGTACTACATCGGTTTCCCGAAGGGACCCAGCCACACGACCGTCGTGAGCGAGTTCATGTTCCGGCCCGAGACGATCGCCGACCCAGAGCTGTTCAAGCCCGAAGCCACGGTCGAGTTCTGGGACCTGATCTCGAAGCAGGATTGGGACGTGTGCGAGCGGGCGCAGACGGGCGTGAGCTCACGCGCGTTCACGCGCGGTGTGTTCCCGCGGCAGGATCGCTTCCTGTACTGGTTCAACGAGGAGTGGCGACGCGCGATGGGCCGGCCGACCTTGGGTTGAGCGGCTCAGCCGGTAAGGTCGGGCCAGATCGTGACGAGCAGGGCCTCGGTGCTCACGTTGGTGCCGTCGAGTTGGAGGACGAACCCCGCATGCTCGTCGTCCTGCCACATGCAGGCTCCCATCTGTGCTCCCTGAGCGCGCAGCCCGACGCATCGATGCTGCACGCCGTCGAGGTCGGCGCTGGTCCCTTTCGCCGTCACCTCGGCGCCTGCGGACGTGAGCCCACCGACGAACTCGTCGAACATCGCGTCGGTCGACTCAAGCGAGCGGCCTTCGACCACGACGACGACGAAGTCGGGGACGACGCCGCTACCGTAGAGACCCGTATCCATGCTGACATCGAAGTCGGCGAGCGCATCCTGCATCTGAGTCTCTGATTCCTCGGCGATGGAGTTGTGCATGCGAGGGAAGCCGCCGAGAGCCTCGGGGAGCTCGACCCCTCCGCCGCCCAGCACACGTTGCATCAGGAAGAAGCCACCCGCGGCCGCGATCAAGCCGACGACGATCGTGACCAGCTGACCGGGTCCCGCGGTCGAACGCCCGGCGGCTGAGACAGGTGGCATCGGTGCCGGCATCGCGGGTGGTGTGGGAGATCCCGGACGGCCTCCGACGGGAAGGCTCTGGTCGGGCGGCGGCCCGGACGGCGTGCCGGTCTCCATGCGAGCGAAACACTGCCAGCAGCTGGAGGCGTCGGTACGGTTCGAGGCGCCGCACGCGGCGCAGGCTCGTCTGTCCTCCGTCTGCATCGCGCACCTCCTCTGTGCGACCGCGCGCGGTGGGTCCGGCACGTTGCTCGCAAGAGGTATCGGCCGTGACGGCCTGGGCCTAAGTCCTCGTCGTGCGATCAGCTCCGTCGGCCCAGGCCGAGGAACAGCGCCACCGCGAGAGCCGTCAGCAGGGCCGATGCGACCAGCAGCGGCATCGCCGAGCTGCCGACCGCGAGCTCCGTGGTCAGACGGGCCCCCAGGGCGTCGTACACCTGATCGAGCTCACCGGCCGTCGCCGCCGTCGAGAGCGAGCCGTCCGATCCGCTCGCGATCGACTGAAGCAGCTGGGTGTCGCCACCCTCCTGCTCCTCGTCGCCGACGATCGCGACGGTGAACACGGGCACGCCGATCGATCGAGCGCGAGCGGTGGCGTCGTCGGGCGGAACCACGCTGCCCGTGTCCGCGCCGTCAGACAACAGCACGACGGCGGCGGGCAGCTCGGG
>JAOUEA010000220.1 GCA_029858935.1 Actinomycetota bacterium | reverse complement strand
TTCCTGGCCGAGGAAGCATCCCTTGGTGATGTCGATCGCCGACTCGAGCCCCACCTCGGCCGGCAGCGTCGAACGATCGAAGTCCGCACCCATGCGTGCCCGGCCCTGGAGGATGCGCCAGACCTCGACGGCTGAGGCCGGGACGAGGGAGCCCGTCCAGGAGTGCTGCTCGTCCGGATCGCCGATGAGCACGTCGCGACCCCTGCCGAGCGCGGAGGGGAACGAAGCTGCCGTACTCGGTGGCTCCGTCAGTCCGAGCACGGCGATGAGGCCGTGTTCCGCGGAGAGGTCGTCGAGCCGCACGTGGGACGACAACACGTAGGGGGCGAGTGCCGTAACGATGTGGTCGGTTTGCTCCGGCGCTTGGAACAACCAGTAGCCCTCGTCGTCGCGGGCCACGTGGACGTCGGCTCTGATGTGACCGGTGGCGTCGAGCAACAACGAACGGCGAGCGTCGCCCGGCCCGAGCGAGGCAACGTCGGCAGTGACCAGATCGTGGAGCCAGGCTCGGGCGTCGTCCCCACGCGCCCGCACCTTCCGGTACGAGGACAGGTCGACGGCAGCCCGTCCTTGTGAGAGCGCGGCGAGCTGATCGGCGGGAGCGGTGAGCGGCGGCATCGCTCTGGCAGGATATCGGCGCCGTGAACGTTCCCAGGACCTTGCTCGTCACCAACGACTACCCGCCGCGCGTGGGTGGCATCCAGCGCACCCTCGAGGCGCTCGTCGCCCAGCTTCCCGTCGATCGGGTCTCCGTGTTCTGCCCCGGTGATGACGGAGCGGCCGGATTCGACGACGCCGCGGGCTATCGGGTGCTCCGCCAGCCCGAGTCGTTCCTCTGGCCCACCCCGGGCGTCGGCGACCGGGTCGAGGCCGCCGTGCGGGAGACCGGCGCCGAGGTCGTCTTGTTCGGTGCGACCTACCCGCTCGCGATGCTCGGCCCGAGGCTCGCGGCGGCGGGCGTGCCATACCTCTCGGCCGCCCACGGCTTCGAGTACTGGCTCTCGATCGCTCCCGGCGCGCATGCCGCGATGCGCTACGCGACCTCGAGGGCCCGCCGGGTCCCGGTGATGTGCAGCGCGTTCATCGGGCGGACGGTGCGCACGGCGGTGCCTCGGGGAGTCCCGGTCTCCGTGCTCTATCCGGGCGCCGACACCGACGTGTTCCGGCCCGACCTGCCGACCGACGACCTCAGAACGCTCCATGGCCTCGGCACCCGTCCTGTCGTGGTGTGCGTGAGCCGGCTGGTGGCGCGCAAGGGTCAGGACGTGTTGATCCGCGGCATGGCGCGGATCCGCCGCCGGGCACCCGGAGCCACGCTCGTGGTCGTGGGAGGCGGACCGTATGAGGATCGTCTGCGAGCATTGGCCGCCGAGGCTCCTCAGGGGTCGGTCGTCTTCGCAGGACAGGTGGCCGAGTCCGACCTTCCTCGCTATTACGCCCTCGGGGACGTGTTCGCGATGCCGTGCCGCACGCGCCTGGCGGGCCTCGAGGTGGAAGGCTGGGGGAACGTGTTCATCGAGGCCGCCGCCTGTGCGAGGCCGGTCGTCGTCGGGGATTCCGGCGGAGCTCGTGAGGCCCTCGTCGACGGCGAGACGGGCCTGCTGGTCGACGGCGCCGACGTGCCGCAGGTCGCCGATGCGGTCGCCGAGCTGCTGACGAACCCCGAGCGCGCTCGAGCGATGGGCGAGGCCGGTCGTGCGCGCGTGATGCGCGAGCACACCTGGCCCGCGATCGCTCGAACCCTCGTGCTGTGGCTGCAGGAAGCTGCGCGAGGAGTGGCTTGAGCTTCAACGGTGCCGCCACCCGGCGGGGGTACCCTGGGCCGCATGCAGACAGGACCCAACGCCACCGAGCGGCGCTGCCCCGATTGCGGAGCGCTCGCGAGTCCCGACGCCGAGTGGTGCGGGCAGTGCTTCCGCTCGCTTGCGGAACCGGGACCGGCGGCAGCCCCCGCAGCTGCCTCGACGGGGGCGACCGCTGCCGACCCTGCGAACGACGACTCGGAGGGCGACGCTCCGCGACGAGCCCCTATGTGGCCCTGCCCCGCCTGCGACACCGAGAATCCGTTGGAGCTCGATGCGTGCGCCGTGTGTGGGACGACGTTCGCCTCACTGATGCGCCAGGACGAAGCCCCGCCGAAGGTCGACCCGAAGGACGCGATGGCCGCGTCGCTGATCTTCCCGGGCCTCGGACATCGCAAGGTCGGCAGGAGCCTCGATGGTCTGGCTCGGGGCGTGCTGTTCTGCGTGCTCGCCGCGATGGCCGCCACGGTGTTCATCGCCGGGGTGAGCTCGCCGGGCACCTTCGGAGTGTTCCTGCTCTTCCTCGGTGGCGCGCTGATCGTGTACCTCGGATCGGCCTGGGAGGCATACCGACTCGCCGAGGGCGGGCGGCCCTTCGTGTCGTCGCGCGCCCTCCTGTGGGCGACGGTCGTCGTGATCATGGTGTCGGTGATGCTGCTCGCGGTCAGCGTCGTGACGGTGGCGAGACGCTAGGATTCCCCGCCGATGGACCATGCCGAAGGCTCGATCGTGATCGACGCGCCCCTCGAGGACGTGATGGAGGTCATCGAGGACTACGAGGCCTATACCGAATGGGCCGACGTGCGCACGGTCGACGTCCGTCAGCGGGGGGAGGGCGGCCGCGCCACCGAGGTGGCGTTCGAGGTCGACGTGCCGGTGCTCGGGAAGGCCTCCTACACCCTGGCCTATCGCTACGCGCCCGGTGACACCGGGGTGTCGTGGACGACCTCGGAAGCTCGGGGCGCGATCCGCGACATCAGGGGCGAGTATCTGCTGAACGAGCTCTCCGAATCGCAGACGGAGGTCACCTACCGCCTCGGCGTGGAGATCGGGGTGCTCGTGCCCGGCTTCCTGCGCAGCGAGGGCGCGAAGCGCGTGATCGAGAACGCGCTCGAGAAGCTCAAGCGGCGCGTCGAGATGGGCTGATCGCACCCATCGGCCGTCGTCCGTCCAGCACCGTCTAAGCTGGCGCCCATGCGCGTCGTGCTGTTCACGGGGAAGGGCGGGGTCGGAAAGACCACGGTGGCCGCCTCGACCGCGGTCCGCGCCGCGCGCGGTGGCTATCGCACGCTCATCATGTCGACCGATCCGGCGCATTCGCTCGCCGACTCCTTCGAGATCGAGATCGGATCGAAGCCATCGGAGGTCATCCCGAACCTCTGGGCGGTGCAGATCGATGCCCAGGAACGACTGGAGGAGAACTGGCGAGAGATCCAGGACTACTTCATCCAGCTGATGAACTGGGCGGGCACCGAGACGATCCAGGCCGAGGAGCTTACGGTGATCCCGGGTCTCGATGAGATCTTCGCGCTGATCGACGTGAAGACCCAGGTCGAGAGCGGTGACTACGACATGTTGGTCGTCGATTGCGCGCCGACCGCCGAGACCTTACGGCTGCTGTCGCTGCCAGAGATCATGAACTGGTACATCGAGCGCGTCTTCCCGGTTGAGCGGCGCATCGTGAAGACGGTGCGGCCCATGCTCACGAAGATGACCTCGCTGCCGATCGCCGGCGACACGGTGTTCGCGGCCGTGGAGCGCCTGCACCGAAACCTCGACGCGGTGAAACAGATCCTCACCGACGAGCACACATCGTCGGTG
>JAOUEA010000219.1 GCA_029858935.1 Actinomycetota bacterium | reverse complement strand
CGGCGAATTGCGGGTGCTGCGGGGGGTCGATCTCGAGGTCGCCGATCACGAGGTGATCTGCCTGATCGGTGCGTCGGGCTCCGGCAAGTCGACCCTGCTTCGATGCGTGAACCTGATCGAACCGGTCGACGCGGGGCGCATCGTCGTCGAAGGCGACGAGATCACCGCGCCGGGCGTCGATGTCAACGCGATCCGCCGACGCATCGGCATCGTGTTCCAGTCGTTCAACCTCTTCCCGCACATGAGCGTGCTGCGGAACATCACGCTTGCACCGACGAAGGTAGTGGGAGCGAGCAGCTCGCAGGCCGAGGCGCAGGCGCGCGAGCTGCTCGATCGCTTCGGCCTCGCCGACAAGGCCGACGAATATCCCGATCGGCTCTCGGGGGGGCAACAGCAGCGCGTCGCGATCATGCGCGCTCTCGCGATGCAGCCCGACATCATGCTGCTCGACGAGGTCACGAGCGCGCTCGACCCCGAGCTCGTGGCCGAGGTGCTCGACGTGATCCGCGAGCTCGCGGCCTCGGGGATGACGATGCTCATCGCCACGCACGAGATGGGCTTCGCGCGCGACATCGCCACGCGCGTCTGTTTCCTCGACGAGGGCGTGATCGCCGAGCAGGGACCGCCCGAGCAGATCTTCAGTGAACCGGAGCAGGAGCGAACACGACAGTTCCTGGCTCGCATCGTCGCCGCCGGCCGTATGTGAACGCCGGTCGAGGACTCCACGACGGTCAGGGCGGCCGTCGAACGTGCCCTGTCACCTGCGTGGTCGCGGATCGCGCGGAGAATCGGTAGGCTCGTGCTCGATGCGTCCCCCCGCGCCTGCGAAACTCATCCATGTTCGGTCCCGGCGGGCCGCCGCCGTCGGCAGCGTCGTGGCGGCCTGTCTGGTCCTCGGTCTCGTCCCCGCGCAGGCGGCGCCTGTGATCGTGGCCGCCGGCGATATCGCATGCCCGTCCTCGCCGTGCGACAGTCACCGAGGAACCGCGGCGCTGATAGGACGCATCGACCCTCGCGCCGTGCTCACCCTGGGAGACAACCAGTACAACGAAGGCGCGCTTGCCGACTTCCGTGCCTCGTACCATCCGACATGGGGTCGCTTCAAGGGCCGGACCTTCCCGTCGCCGGGCAATCACGAGTACCAGGGTTCCAGCGCGGGCGGGTACTTCTCCTACTTCGGCCAGCGGGCGCATCGGCAGCGCGGAGGCTTCTACTCGTTCAACATCGGCCGCTGGCACCTCATCTCGGTGAACTCCGGCGACGGTGCTCCGTCCCAGCGCAGGCTCGATTGGATCGCTCGCAACCTCCGCCGCGATCGGCACCGCTGCGAGCTCGTGTACTGGCATCACCCCCGGTGGTCCTCGGGCACCGAGCACGGCTCCGACTCTCGCATGAGCAAGCTCTGGAGCGTGTTGTTCAAGCACGGTGTCGATGTGGTGTTGAACGGGCACGAGCACAACTACGAACGATTCGCCCTGATGGCGCCGTCCGGGAAGCGCTCGCAGAAGGGGATCAGGGAATTCGTCGTCGGAACAGGCGGCCGAGGACACTACGGCTTCGGGAGCCCCGAGCGCGGTTCGCAGGTGCGGATCGGAGATCGGTTCGGCGTGCTGCGCATGGAGCTCCGCCGCTCTGGATACGGGTGGAAGTTCATCTCGACGAACCCTCGCATGACGCGCGATCGGGGGAATCAACGCTGCCACGCATGAAGCACCGTGGCATCAGGCCGATCCCCTGCGCTCCTTTACACGGGGTGCAACGATGGGTAACGTCGGGTCAGCGGAACGCTGTAGGCTGGCCGGGGGTCCCAGCACGCCCAAGAGAGGACTCCGGATGGCGCGGATGAGCATCTCCAAACTGGCCGTCGTGGCCGCCGTTGTGGTCGCGTCTCTCGCCCCGATCTCACGGGCCGGGGCCACGCCCGTCTTCTCCGACGGGTTCGAATCCGGAGACCTGTCCGCCTGGACGACCACCGGCGGCTTCGAGACGCGAACCACCCCCGTGCACACAGGCTCATACTCCGGCGTCAACACTACGAACGACGGCTGGGTCTCCAAGGAGTTCTCGACCCAGTACACGGAGCTGTACGCCCGCGTGTGGCTCAACGTGCTGAGCCAACAGGACACGTTCCGCATGCTGAAGTTCCAGACGTCGGCCGGGGCGAACATCATGGGTCTGTTCATCAAGGACGGCGGCCAACTGCGGGCCAGGAACTACGCGACCGCCACGAACACCACCAGCGCGACCGCGATCCACCCGGGGTGGAACGACCTACAGGTGCGGGCCAAGGTGAGCGGCACCTCCAGCGTCGTGCAGGTGTGGCTCGACGGCCAGGAGGTCACGGACCTGTCGTCGACGGCGACGCTGGGCACGACCGCGATCTCGGGCATCGAGCTCGGGAACCGGCTCGCTGCACGCGTGCACCAGGCGGCATACGACGACATCCAGACCGACACCGCCTTCATCGGCGGCGGAGGCCCGCCGCCCACCGCGCCCCCGACGCCGACCGGCCTGCAGGCCACTGCGGTCTCGTCGACCAGCGTGTCGCTGGCGTGGAACCCGTCGACCGGCGCCACCGGGTACACGGTCTATCGCAACGGGTCACCGCTGCAGACGACGACGGCGACGACCTTCGTCGATAACACGGTGTCACCGGACACCTCGTACGGCTATGCGGTCGACGCGTTCAACGGCAACGGCAACTCACCACCGACCGGCACGCTCGGCGTGACCACGCCACCCACGTCCGGGGGAGGAACCGCGATCATCAGGGCGGCCGGTGATATCGCGTGCGACCCGGCCGACGCTTCCTTCAACAACGGTAACGGCACCAGCTCCAAGTGCCGCCAGAAGTACACGGCCCAGTTGTTGTCAGGCGCCGACCGGGTGCTGCCACTGGGAGATACCCAGTATGACTGCGGCGGATACCAGGCGTTCCTGCAGAGCTACGACCAGTCGTGGGGGGCCTACAAGTCGATCTCCTACCCGATCGTCGCCGACGAGGAGCACGACACCGCCGGCACCGACTGCGGAGCACCTGGGGCCGACGGGTACGCGGCGTACTTCGGATCGCAGGCCGGCCCCAACGGCCTCTTCTACTACAGCTGGGACTTCGCCGGGTGGCACTTCATCGCGCTGAACTCCGAGTGCAAAGACGTGCCCGGTGGCTGTGCTGAGGGATCGCCCCAGAACGACTGGCTCGAACAGGACCTCGCTGCGAACTCCGCAGCGTGCACGATCGCGTACCTCCACGAACCGAGGTTCCGCTCGAAGAACAACGGGGGCCAGATCGGGCCCGACATGTTGCCGTTCTGGCAGGACCTGCACCCAGCCGGGGTCGAGATGATCCTGGGCGGGGACTCGCATTTCTACGAGCGGTTCCGACCGCAGGATCCGCAGGGGAACTACGACCCCAACGGCATGGTGCAGTGGGTCGTGGGCACCGGCGGCAAGAGCCGCGGGGGCCTGTCGGGCAGTCGGCTTCCCAACAGCGTCACTGCGACCGCGTCGACGTTCGGTGTCCTCGAGCTGACGCTCCGCTCGGGAAGCTACGACTGGCGGTTCATCCCCGAGGGGTCGTCGTCGTATCAGGATTCGGGAACCGCCTCCTGCCACTGAGCGGGGTACGCTCGGTTCAG
>JAOUEA010000218.1 GCA_029858935.1 Actinomycetota bacterium | reverse complement strand
AATGAAGAACCTGGACCGACCGGCCGTTCGGCTGGTCGATTCAACGGATGAGCGCCTAGCCGAGGTGCTGCCCGAGCAGCTGGCGGTCGAACTGGCCGACGCTGGCGGTGAGCCACAGGGCGGTGTGGTAGCGGTGGTCGCTGGTGCCGGTGAGGAACTGGTTGAGCTGGGCGGCGGTCCACACCCTCGAGGTCTGCCTCGACAGCGGCCGTCGTTTCGGGGCGTGGGCGAGGCGTGCCGGGCTGGCGACGATGAGTCCGCGTCGGGCGGCCTCGTCGAGGACGCGGCGCAGGATCATGTGGATCTCGACGATCGTCTTCGGTTCGGGGCCGCCGGTTCCGTCGGCGCGGCCGTAGTCGGCGAGCGCGGCGTAGAGCCGTTCGAGGTGATCGGGCCGGAGCTGGCGGAGCGGCACCCTGCCCATCGCGGCTGTGACGTGGAGGTCGGTGTTGCGTCAGTACGAGTGGTAGGTGCTCGCCCGGAGCGTGAGCGGAGGCGGGCGGTCACATCATCCAGTCGGACATTGCCGCTCGCCGGTGGAGTGGACGCTGAGGTGTTGTCATCGGAGGGCACGTCAACTCCAGACATGTGCAGCGATGTCGGCCCACAGCTGTCGGAACGCCGTCGCCGCCGCGCTGGTCGGTGCGAAGGCGGCCACGGGTGCGCGCTCGACGCCCATCTGCTCGATGACGCTCGCATTCGGGATCGCGGTTGGCAGGAAGCCGGGGAAGTCGCGCATCAGGTGCGCGACGAGGTCGCGTTGCAGGCGTTTGCGGCGATCGAGCATCGACGCGAACGGCAGCAGCATCGGTGCTGAGGGTTGGCCGGCAAGGAAGTTGGCGAGTTGATCGAGGGTGCGTTCGGACAACGTGGTGGGGATGGTCGGCACGATGAGTGCGTCGGCGGCGCCGAACACGCTCTCGCTGGTGAGCGTGATCCCAGGGGCGCAGTCGAGGAGCGCGACGTCGTAACGGTCGGCGATCGGTTCCAGGAGAGCGGCGAGACGGCGGGTGGGGTGCTTGGTGTCGTCGAGTTCGAGGTCGAGGTGGCGCAGGGAGAAGTCGGCGGGCACGATGTGGACGGCCGGGTCGTCGGTGGCGCGGATGTTCGCGGCGAGCGATCCTGAGTGGCTGACGAGCCGCTCGGCGCCTCCTTTGACGGAGGGTTTGACGCGGACGAAGAAGGTGGCGGCGCCTTGTGGGTCAAGGTCCCAGAGCAGGACCCGGGAACCGGCGGCGGCTGTTTCGTGGGCGAGGTTGACCGCGGTGGTGGTCTTGCCGACGCCGCCTTTGATGCTGTAGGTCGCGAGGACCTTCACGGGGTGATCCCGTCGAGCACCGCATCGAGGGCGCGTCGCGTGGCCGGTGTGTCGTAGTCGGCGAACCGTTCGGCGAACTCGGCGCGGGCTGCCAGACGTTGCTGGTCGAGCCGTTCGGTTAGTTGACCGATCGCGACCATCGTGTCGGGCGACGCTCCGGCGTCGTGGAGTTCGCGAGCGATGCCTCGCAGCATGTTGACGTGGACCTCGGCGTCTTGGTGCTCACCGAGGTTGTCCTGCAGTGCCTTGAGTCGCGTCACATACTGCTTACGAGCACTCTTGCGCAGCAGGCTGCCGAAGCACTCCAGGAGGTAGCGGAGCTTCTTGGCGTCCTTGCGCAGTTCGTGTACCTTTTCGGCCGGCGTGTCGGGGCCGATCAGCTGGCCGCGTTCGATCAGGACGGCGTGGGCGCGAGCGATTCTCTTGGCGATCAGCCGGCCGAGTGGACGACCGGCTTTCGGCGAAACGTCGTCGCTGCTCAGCGGTTGCGCGAGCCAAGTCCGCCACTCGGTCATCAGCTCAGCTGCGTGTTCGGAACGGAGGGCGGCTTCGAGCTCGAGGTGTCCGTCGGCGCGGCGTCGTTCGATGAGGTCGCGTACCGGTTCGAGTGATGGGGCCACGTCGCTACCGAGGGGATCGGTGTAGCGCGACCACTCGAGCAGGTACACGTCGAGGTCGCGTGGCGTTCCGGTGAGATCGGCGAGCCAGGCGAACCCGTCGCGGGCGGGTTCGAGGACCGCCGCGGGCAGCACGGACTTGGCCGCGGCGAGGATCGTGCGGGTGCGACGGACCGCGATCCGCAGGTCGTGCAAGAACTCCGGATCCGTCTGGTCGATCGTGCCCTGCCAGTTCGCCGTGATCGCCGTGGCGATGTTCGCGAGGACCAGGCGGAACCCGTCGATCGCCGACATCTCGGGATCGAGCGGGACCGTCGCCGCCGCGGCGAAACCGGCGAGATCGACGCCCGCCGCCGCAGCGCACTGCGTCACCGTGTCGGTCTCGCACTCGGCGACTCCCACCCTGCGCAGCGCCTCGATGGCACGGCGCGCCGGTTTGGTGTAGCCGGGGACCTCGCGGATCTCGATCGTCGCTTCCGGACAGTCGACCTCGGGCCGATCGACGAGATGGACACCGTCGTGGAGCACCGCGATGGCAACGACCTTGCCCGAGGCGTCGCGCCACACACCGCTGGTTCGGCTCGTGTGCACGCGCACCTTCGGCAACAGCGCACGCACGTCGGTGAGGGCTGCGATGCGGGACCGTAACGGACCGGGCGGGAGATCGCCTGGCAAGCGGGGCACCCCAGCGACCGTGAGGTGAGCGGGAGCGGTCATTGCGCCGGTCAGCTCGAGCTCGACACGGTCGGACTCGTTCACGGTGAATCGCAGGCCGGCGCGGTACAGGCGACCGTCGAAGGTATCGAGCAGGGTCGTCGTCACGGCCTGCGACGATCCGAACACGAACCCGACCCCCATGAGCTCCTCGATCACGGTCGTCGCGGGCGCCGGGGGAAGGAACGTGAACGCAGGCATCGGTATGAAAAATAGCGGACGGCGTCACATACTGATCCGGTGACGATCGAGATCGAACGGAAGTTCATCGTGACGGAGGCCTCGACCGTAGCGCGGCTCGGCACCGGTGTCCAGCTCCGCCAGGGCTACCTCGCCGAGGAAGCGAACGTGGAGGTCCGAGTTCGCATCACACCGATGAACGCGACGCTCACCGTGAAGGCGGGTACGGGCCTGTCGCGAACCGAGGTCGATGTCCCGATCACCCTCGCGCAAGCCGAGGCGTTGTGGCCGCACACCGCCCAACGACGGATCGACAAGACCCGCTACCGGGTGATGCTCGAGGACTCGCCAGGCCATGTCGCCGAAGTCGACGTGTATGCGGGAGCACTCACCGGGTTGTGCGTCACGGAGATCGAGTTCAGCTCCGAGGCGGCCGCAGCCGCGTTCACCCCGCCCGCGTGGTTCGGCCGCGAAGTCACCGGGGAACCCGGCTGGAGCAACGCTGCGCTCGCCCGTCACGGCCGGCCCTTCTGATCCGGCCCCCCAGGAGTTCATCCATCCGACGGTCACCGTTTCACCACAGATGCCTCAGCCGAGGGCAAACCAGTACCGCGCGCTATGCAACCCGTCCGGTGACGTTATGGCGCCCGCGCGCCTGTCGTGGGTTGGGGGTGAGGTCATCCGCGAGCGCACGCCGCTCTGTTCCTAGTGGTCCGTCGTTTGAATAGTGGGGTGGGTTCGGGTGGGTTGTATGCCCGTGATGACTGCACCTCGGTTGAATGTCTCTCGTCGAGAGCGTAAGGCGTTGAAGTGGATGGCTTGCTCGACGTCGTTGCCTCATCGGGTGGTGGTGCAGGCCTCGGCGTTG